>DSAU01000020.1 GCA_011046315.1 bacterium | reverse complement strand
GGTGAGATTGGAACATTTTCCACCACACCGCCATCGACTAACAGTTTACCCTCGATTTCCACCGGGATAAAAATCCCGGGAATACAGGTGCTTGCCATGACCGCGGTTGCCACGTTACCCTGTTTGAGGACGACTTCTTTACCGTGACTAATATCGGTTGCAATCATTGCAAGCGGAATCCTGGCGTCTTCGAAATCAACATCGCCGATGGCTTTGTTGATGATTTTGCCTAATTTTTTATTGGACAGCAACCCATACTGCGACAGCGATAATCCCGATACGTCCAACCAATCCAGCTCCGCGGCAATTTTTTCAATCTGTTTATAATCTTTTCCAAAAGCATAAAGGGCAGCTACTAACGCTCCGATACTGGTACCGGCGACAAAATGAACCGGAATATCAAGCTCCTCCATTGCCTTCAGTACGCCGATATGGGCGGCGCCCAAAACTGCGCCGCCGCCTAAAGCCAACCCAATTTTATTTTTCCGTTTTAATTTTTTCCTAAACAACATTAACCTCAACTTTTAGTGCGAAATTTCGCCCTCTTTGAACAGAAATTTTTTGAGTTGTTTGTCCCAGCCGTCCATATTGCGGCGCAGCCATTCCAGCACCATGCACGCGTGTTCGATTTCTTCATCGCGGTTGTGTTTCAAAATTTGTTTGAGAGAATCGTCTTTTTCGACGTCAACCCGTTGATGGTACCAGTCAACCGCTTCAATCTCTTCTTTTAAACTGTTGAGAGCGCGGGAAAACGCGCGCGCCTGATCGCTTAATTCTGTCTCTGGTTCGTGATAATTACTCATTTGCCTCCTCCTCCTGGTTAATTTTTGAGCTCGGTCGGTTTCCTACAAATATAAGAAAAAAATATTAATTATCAACCTAATTATTAATAAAATTGTAAAACATCAGCGAAGGGGAAATTTCACTGATAATTTTTCAAGCGATGTTATTCTTCGATTTTGATGCGGTATCCGAATCCTTTGACTGTTTCGACGACGTTTGCCCAATCTCCCAGTTTTTGTCGCAGCCGACGAACGTGTACATCAACAGTCCGGGGATCTCCGTAATAATCAAATCCCCAGACAATATCCAACAATTGATCCCTGGATAAAACCCTGCCCTTGGCGTCGATTAAGGCTTTGAGCAATAGAAATTCTTTGGGAGTCAAGTCCAACAATTGACCATCAGCCGACACTTGATGTTTCGAGAAATTAACCGACAATCCATTAAAGGAAAAAACCTTATCGTCATCCCGATGATGTCTTCTCAACAACGCCCTTACCCTGGCGATAACTTCTTTTGGGCGAAACGGCTTGGTGATATAATCATCGGCTCCGGTTTCCAAACCTTGCAGAATATCCATTTCTTCAGAGCGCGCTGTCAGCATAATGACCGGCAAATTTCCGATAATATTGTCCCTCCTCACGATTCTTGTAAATTCAAGCCCGTTAAGTCCGGGCAGCATCAAGTCGAGCAGAACCAGGTCCGGCGGAGATTTGAATAAGGCATCGATCGCTTTCTGCCCGTTGTGAAAAATTTGAACATCATAACCCTCCTGTTCCATGTTATAAGAGAGAACTTCGCATATATCCGGGTCATCTTCTACGATCATAATTTTAGCTGCCATGATTATTCTCCCGTACTTGTTTAATGACGATGAAACAATTGGTTGCTAAGCTGTTGGTTGAAAATAAAATCATGCGCCTCAACCACCTGTCTAATTTCCCGTAGCTTTTATGTTCAATTTTTGCATTCGATAGATCAAAACATGTCTGGGAATTTTGAGCAATTGAGCGGCTCGGGTTTGATTCCATCCGGCTGATTTTAAAGCATTCTCAATTGCCCGGCGTTCAATTGATTCTAAAGATAAGTTTTCAGCATTATAATTTGGTACAGCATCGCGCTGGAGTTGACCCAGTTTACGCTTAATCGGCTCGAGCAGACCTTCGTCGATAACATTCTGCTTCGAAATCACCATCGCTCTTTCAATGGTGTTCTGCAGTTCGCGTACATTGCCGGGCCATGGATATTGCATGAGTATTTCCAATGCTCCGTTAGTGATCGACATGTTTCGGTTTTGACCGTACTTTTGCATAAAGTACTCGACCAAAAACGGGATCTCATCTGCTCTATCGCGCAACGGCGGAACAACAATTGTGACCACATTCAGCCGATAATACAAATCTTCCCGAAACTGACCGGACTTTACCATTTCTTCCAGATCTTTATTGGTTGCCGCCAATACCCGGACATCGACCTTTTGGGTGGTCGAATCGCCGACGCGTTCAAACTCCTTTTCTTGCAATGTCCGTAACAGGCGCGCCTGGACGTCTTGCCTGAGATCACCAATTTCATCGAGAAAGATAGTGCTTTCATCAGCCAGTTCGAACTTGCCCTTGCGGTCCTTCAACGCGCCGGTAAACGCACCTTTAACGTGCCCGAACAATTCACTCTCGATCAGATTTTCCGGAATCGAGGGGCAGTTCACAGTTACCAACGGTTTATTTTTTCGAGGACTGTTATAATGTATCGCTCTGGCGAAGAGTTCCTTTCCGGTGCCGCTTTCACCCTGCAGCAACACGGTGGCGTCGCTTTGTGCCACCTGAGCTGCCAGCTTGAGTGCATTCTGCATGACTACGCTTTTACCCAAAATATTACCGAAATCATATTTGTCGAACAACTCGTGTTTCAGTTGGATATTTTCCACTTGCAGCTCTCGCAACCGGATTGCTTTTTCAATGGTAAACCGCAGCGTCTCTTTTCCGAAAGGTTTGGTGAGATAATCATCAGCGCCCAGTTTTACCGCTTCAATTGCGTTCTCAACTGTTCCGTAGGCTGTTATAATAATCACAATGATATTTTTATCGAAACAGCGTAAGGTTTGTAGCAACTCCATGCCACTGATATCCGGCAGTTGCAGGTCGGTGATCGCGATGTCAAAACTGTTCGCCTTCAACAACTCCAGACCGGTGTTACCGTCCGTGGAAGCAGTCACGATAAATCCCATTTGTTCCAATTGATAGCTGAGCACACGGCTCAAGCTCTCATCGTCATCAATTAACAGCACTTTTTTATATTTTGCTTTCATCAGCAGACTCCGCTGGAAAAACAATCGCGACCGTGGTTCCGTGATTGACTGTACTTTGTATATCAAGCTTCCATTTATTTTGCTCAACGATGCGCTTAACAATGCTTAAACCCAGCCCGGTTCCTGTTTCACTGGTCGAAAAAAACGGCTTAAACACTTCACTCAGATTTTCAGGTGCGATTCCTTTCCCATTGTCAACCACCGACAGTCGCACTGAATGGTCGCTGGCTTCGCCTTTGATTTCAATCTCTCCGCCTTTGGGCAACGCAGTAAGTGAGTTTAAAATTAAATTGATAAGAATCTGTTGAAATTGAAGCTCATTTGACAGAATGTATAGATTTTTATTTGAGAAACTTAAATTTAATTTAACATTCTGTTTGCGAGCTTTATGAGTCAGCAATAAAACGACCGAATGAGCCAGATCAAAAAGGTTGCATTTTGTCGCGATCGCATCGGATCGACGCCCCAACATCAGATAATTTTCAACGACCTGATCCAGCCGCTTCACTTCATTGTTCAACAAATCCAGAAATTCGGAGTTTCTGTCCATGGACTTATATTCATCATTCAATATTTCCACCACACCCCAGATCGCACCCAGTGGATTGCGCACTTCATGAGCCAGCGTCGCCGCCAATTCACCCAGAATCGACAATCGCTCGCTGGTTCTGAGCCGGTCTTCGATTTCAGTAATTTTTTCAGATTGTTTTTGCAATTGATGATACGACGTTTTCAGTTCGAGGGCTGCCTGTTGATACTTTTTGCGCTCAGCCGACTCTCGCTGTGCAAACAAACCGGCGACAGTACCAATAACCAGATACATCAGCATTTCTAAAAACCGGCTAAAATTATACAGAAAATCTCCTCCCCATTGAAAAACAACATGCGGAAGATATATGGCAATCACAGCAAAAGCAGCCGTAATGCCACCCTTTAACTGAAAGCGGAAAGCTGATAGGATGATGGGCAGATAAAACAATGCCCGGTAGAGTTCGTGAAAATGATGCAGCTTTGTCGGTGTTGTATAATGCAATGCAGCAACCATAGCAATCAACAAACCAATGAATAGCATCCAGATAGTTTTTTTCTCTTTGGTTTTTTCTTCCATAAATCAAATCGCTATTGTTTTTTGATTGCTGGAATATAAAAATTTAATTACACAAGATGCAACTCTTTTTATTGGTAACCCCAGATTTACAGGTTGAATACTGATGCCATCGCTTGATGATCTGATTGTTTGAGAGATGATAAGATTTTGGAATAGAGCCACCTATTTCTAATATTGTTACAACTAAAGCGATGGCATCAGTTTATATCTAATAAACCAGATTTCTCCAAGAAATCTGGTTTATAAACTAAAGACCGAGATACTGTTTTAATCTTTTCATCAATAAACAGTGGACGTCTGGTGGAATCGTTCAAACGGTATTTGCATTACTGGTGTACCGATAACGAGAATCGCATCAATTTTCGAATTTACATTTTCCACTTTGAGAGCTTGCCAGTTATGCGAGAAAGATAATCGCCACTCCGGCGATGGCAGCGATGGTTCCGAGAATCGAGCGCAGGGTGATTTTTTCCCGATAAAACCAGTAGCTTAATGGCAACAGAAAAATCGGCGGCAACGCCATCAAAGTAGAAGCGATGCCCACGGCAGCATATTGAATAGCGACCAGCGATAACCAGATTCCAATAAATGGCCCGAAAAATGAGCCGCCGAAAATATAAGCCAACGCCTTTCGATCTCGCAACACCTGGATATTTATCAGCGCTTTGCCCTGGAACAGCACCACTACCCACATGAATAAAGCCGCGGTGAGAATTCGAATCAGGGTCGCTGCCAGCGCCGGGAAATCACCGCCGAACGCTTTTTTGGCAGTGATCAGCGCGAACGCCTGTCCCACTGCACCACCGATCCCAAACAGTACTCCTTTAAAATAGACCCGATCTTCGGATGGAGTTTTGGCGCCATCTTTTTCCGATACCACCCAGGCAATTCCTGATATTGTCAACACAACCGCAACTATCTCCAATCCTCCCAACACTTCTCCCAAAAATAGCCAGGCAAGCAAAGAAGAGATAATCGGCACCAGTGATAACAGTAACATGGTGATGCGGGTTCCGACCATAACAAATCCCTGGAATAAAAAACTATCACCAATGACCAGACCGATGAAGCCGGACAGCATAAGCCACAACCAACGATATATTTCAGCGTCGATCGGAAACAATTTTCCATAAAAAATCCAATGCGTAATCATGAGCAATACGCTTGCAATTAACAATCTCAGTCGATTCACAGTCAGGGCGCCGACTCGCCTGGCAGCAAAAGTAAAAAAAAGCGAAGTAAACGCCCATACCACCGCAGTGGTCAACCCGGCGATTTCACCGATCATCTTTGCTTGCTTCCTTTAATTTGAAGTTAATGTTTTCCTGAACAATTTCATCTAAGATAAGATTCTAATCGAAAAAAACAACTGGTTTTTTAAGTATACTCTTCCGATTTAACTGTAGAATATTCTACACTGATGAGGAATATTAGACATTTTTTCTCAACGAGAAAGCAATCGCCACTGAATTAAATAAGTCAAATATCTTTATGTTATTGGTAAAACTACAATTATCGCAACCGCGAAATCCGGCTCTCTGAAATGTTGGTGAGTGGCACAAGGTTTGATATATTTATGGGCGAGGGCTACGAAAATATTTTACCGATAAGCTTTACTTGAAAAAATGAAAAATAATGTTCACAAATCAAAGCAGAAAAAAAATGTTGCTAATATTTGTGTTGATAATCAGCATGATCGGTGGAATTATATTTTTTCCACTAAAAATGGATTCCGGCGACACCTGTCTCTTTCAAAAACATTGGGGATCAAAGAGTGAGATCGTTCAATCATCAAATTCGGATGCAGATATCGCCCGGAAGATGACAGAATATTATATCAACAGATTTGCACTTATTTGGTGGGCGAGCTTAATCATTGTAATTTACATTTCAGTGCGTCTGAAGAATTTTCAAAACAAAAAATCGGAGTCAAAATGCGAGCCATGACAATCAAAACAGCAGCGTTCATGTTATTGTTATTATTAGCTGTGATGACAAAAATTTACCCGCAACAGCATGCAGCAACGTGGGATTTGGAACAATTAATTGAAGAGGCGCTGCAAAACAACCCAGCGTATCGCTCAGCCGTTTATCAAGCACAGCAAGTAAATCAGACCATCTCCCAGGCAGGCGCCTTACCCGACCCAATCCTGGGGTTGTCGGTGATGAATCTGCCCGTTGACAATTTTGCTTTCGATCTGGAACCAATGACCGGTAAGAAATTATCGCTGATGCAGGTTTTCCCTTTTCCCGGCAAATTAAAACTTAAGGAAAATATGGCAGGCTACCAGGCGCAGGTTGTCGAGCAGCAGGTTGAAGAATTAAAAAACGATCTCATTAAAAATGTAAAACTGATGTACTATGAAATATTTTACCTTGATAAGTCAATTGAAATTCTTAACATCAATCAAACGCTGCTTCAACAACTGGTGACGGTCGCGGAAAAAAAATATTCGGTGGGTAAAGGTCTACAGCAGGATGTTTTGAAAGCCCGGGTGGAGCATGCCAAAATTTCAGACAAACTCATAAGCTTGCAGCAAAAAAGGAAAAATGCGGTTTTCAAATTGAATAAACTGTTGAACAGAAATATCAGCCAGTCATTTGAAAAAATTAAAATTGTAGACAAGCCTGCTATCGATTATTATTCGAGCGACCTGAAAGCGCTGGGATTGGAACATCGGCCGATTTTAAAAACATGGCGGTTGTTGATTGAGAAAAGTAAATCCGGAAACAAATTGGCGAAATTGGATTATTTGCCTGATTTCAGGGTGGGAATTGCTTACACTCAACGGGATGATCTGCGCTCTGGTATGAAGATTCCGGATTTCTTTTCAGCCGAACTGCAACTGGACCTGCCGCTTTACTTTTATAAAAAACAATCGAAAAAAGTGCAGGAAACACAATTAAAAATAAGGTCATTGGAAGACAGCTATATTGCAATTAAAAATGAGGTTTTTTTTGAGATTGAAAATGCAATCACTGAAATAGAAAAAAATACAAGATTGATTGAGCTATATAAAACCAATATTTTGCCTCAAGCAAGCCAGTCATTAAATTCAGCCATGAGCGGTTACCAATTCGATAAAGTCGATTTTCTGACTCTGCTAAACAATCAGTTGACTTTATATGGTTATGAATTGGAGCATTATTTTGTATTTACTGCGCTGTTAAAAAACTTTGCTGAATTAGAAGCTGCGGTAGGCATTAGTTTAGAAAACAATTTCTAAGGAGCTGATAAGATGAAGGAGTTAAAGATTAAAGAATTTTTGCACAAGGTAGTGCCTCAGCAAAAAAGCACAGCCTTGTTCTGGGGGATTATTATTGTTTTTGCGTTTGCAGCAGGATTTTTAATAAGCAACGGAGGGTCTTCAGATAAAGCCGGGCACCAGGATCATTCAATAACAGAACAACCAGAAATCGATTTCTGGACATGTTCAATGCACCCGAATGTTAAGCAACCAAATCCGGGGCAATGCCCGATCTGCGGTATGGATTTGATTCCTGTTTCAAGTGGTAAGCTCGAAGAAGAAGGGCCCCGAGAAATATTTCTATCGGAATATGCCCAAAAACTGGCGGAAATTGAAACTTCGCCAGCAGAAAGAAAATATGTTGAGAAAGAAACTCAAATGGTGGGAAAAATCGAATACGATGAAACTCGGTTGAGTTATATCACTGCTCGCGCGCCGGGTCGAATTGATAAACTCTTGGTGAACTACACCGGCATCGCTGTCAAAAAAGGCGCGCAGCTTGCTCAAATTTATAGCCCGGAAATACTTTCAACCCATCAGGAATTGCTGGAGTCCTTAAAGGCGGTAAAATCTTTGGACGATTCAACCGATCCATATTTGCGCTCGGCAACGCTAATCCAGCTAAATTCTGTTCGGGAACGGTTGCGTCTCTGGGGATTACCACCGAGCCAGATCGATGAGATGGAGAAAAGCCATGCACCATCAGACCAGGTTACGATTTACTCGCCGATAAGCGGTGTGGTTGTTCATAAAAATGCGCTCGAGGGGATGTATGTCGAAACCGGAACTAAAATTTTCACCATTGCTGATCTTTCTCAGCTATGGGTAAAAATGGATGCTTATGAGAGTGACATAACTTGGCTGCGCTATGGTCAGGATGTGCAATTTACAACCGAAGCCTATCCCGGAGAAATTTTCAAGGGGAAAATTGCCTTTATTGATCCGGTAGTCGATCCTAAAACCAGAACCATTAAAATTCGCGTGAACGTTAATAATCCCGATGGAAAATTGAAGCCGGAAATGTTGGTTAGAGGTTTTGTATACTCAAAACTCAATTCGAGCAATAAGGTAATAAACCCTGAATTGTCCGGCAAATGGATCAGCCCAATGCATCCGGAGATAATAAAAAGTGCTCCCGGCAAATGTGACATCTGCGGGATGGATCTTGTCAGCGCAGAAAGCCTGGGCTATGCCAACAGCCAGGAGATAGAGAAAAGCGCTCCGCTGCTGATACCGGCTTCAGCTCCATTAATTACCGGAAAGCGCGCTGTGGTCTATGTTGAGGTTGAAAATAAAACAGGAGTTTACGAAGGTCGTGAGATCGAATTAGGGCCGCGAGTCGGTGATTATTATATCGTAAAATCAGGGTTGCATCAAGGAGAGCGAGTTGTAGTGAAAGGCAATTTTAAAATTGATAGCGCCGTTCAAATTCAATCTAAACCGAGCATGATGAATCCCGAAGGGGGTCAACAGATGACAGGACATCAACATCATGGCGAAGTTTCCCAGAAAACAACAACGCCTCAAAAAACGAAAAAAGTCGAAGCGATACCGGAAATATTTAAGCGACAGTTAGATGATGTATATCAAAATTATTTTTATATTCACTATTCGTTAAGTCGTGATGAGTTTGAAAAATTATCCCGGCTGGCTGATTCTTTATTATTCTCGCTTGAAAATGTAAATATGAATCTGCTGAAAAATGAATCCCATTTGACCTGGATGGAAATGTTGGAAAAGGTGAAAAATTCTGTAATAAAAGTTAAAAACGGTGCCAACATTGAACAAGCGCGACACGGTTTTGACGACCTTTCACAAGTTATGATTCAGGTTGCCGAAATGTTTGGCAGCCTTCAGTATTCTTTGCTTGTCTATCATTGTCCCATGGCTTTTGACAATCGGGGCGCTGACTGGCTGCAAAACCGCCAGGGCGTCGAAAACCCATATTTTGGCAGCTCAATGTTTGGTTGCGGGGAATTAAAACAGAACCTGACGCTGAGTTCCAATCAAAAAACAACGAGAGGACATGAGCATGAATAGCGATTTGAAAAATCCAAACCTGCTGGATCGAATTATTCGTTTTTGCCTGGAAAACAAATTGGTTGTCACCCTGGTGCTGATTTTATTTATTGCCTGGGGGATTTTAGTTGCGCCGTTCGATTGGCGATTAGGCGACTTACCTCGCAATCCGGTACCAGTGGATGCCATACCCGATATTGGTGAAAATCAGCAGATAGTTTTTACCGAATGGATGGGACGTTCGCCGCAGGATATTGAAGATCAAATCTCCTATCCGTTAACCGTTTCGTTGTTGGGAATTCCGGGCGTAAAAACGATTCGCAGTTATTCTATGTTTGGGTTTTCTACAATTTATATCATTTTTAAAGAAGATGTTGAATTTTATTGGTCTCGCTCCCGAGTGCTGGAAAAGCTAAACAGCCTGCCGATGGGAACGCTTCCCCAGGGAGTTCAACCTTCGCTGGGACCGGATGCCACTGCTTTAGGCCAGGTTTTCTGGTACACATTGGAAGGTCAGGATGAGCAGGGCAATCCAACCGGCGGCTGGGATTTGCAAGAGCTTCGCTCTTTGCAGGACTGGCATGTTCGATATTCTTTAATGTCAGCAGAGGGTGTTTCTGAAGTGGCTTCTGTCGGTGGGTTTGTGAAGGAATATCAAATCGATGTCGATCCTGATGCCATGCGCGCTTATAATGTAACGCTTGAAGAGGTGATCACCGCGGTTAAAATGTCCAATCTCGATGTGGGAGCGCGCAGTATTGAAGTCAATAAAGTGGAGTATGTGATTCGTGGGATTGGGTTTGTAAAAAAAGTCGCCGACCTGGAAAATGCAGTGATCAAAGTAAATGATAATGTGCCGATTTATGTTAAAAATATTGCTAATGTCATTTTGGGCCCTGGTTTGCGGCGCGGCGCTCTGGACAAAGGGGGCGCGGAAGTGGTCGGCGGCGTTGTTGTGGTTCGCTACGGCGATAATCCGTTAACCGCCATCAAAAATGTAAAGAAAAAAATTGATGAAATTTCCGCCGGTCTTCCCAAAAAGAGTTTAGCCAACGGCGTTGTGAGTCAGGTTAAAATTGTGCCTTTTTATGATCGCACCAATTTAATTTATGAAACACTTGAAACTTTAAATACCGCATTAACTCATGAAATATTGGTAACAATCATTGTCATTTTATTGCTGCTGATGCATTTTCGCAGTTCGATCCTGATTTCCGGGCTGCTGCCAATTGCAGTGCTAATGGTCTTTATCGCCATGAAACTGTTTAATGTGGACGCCAATATTGTGGCGCTTTCCGGAATTGCGATCGCTATCGGCACCATGGTCGATTTGGGAATCATTGTCAGTGAAAACATCATCAAACATTTGGAGGACATGAAACCAGACGAACGCCCGTTGGAAGTAATATATCGGGCGACCACTGAAGTCGCAGGCGCCGTGGTTACTGC
This sequence comes from bacterium, assembly GCA_011046315.1. Classification (GTDB taxonomy): domain Bacteria; phylum Zhuqueibacterota; class Zhuqueibacteria; order Thermofontimicrobiales; family Thermofontimicrobiaceae; genus Kaytiofontadaptatus. Next base: position 4,962 of record DSAU01000020.1, on the reverse strand, counting down.
GGTATCCACAACGATCATTAGCTTTTTGCCGGTGTTTACAATGCAAGCCGCCGAGGGAAAATTATTCAAACCGCTGGCGTTTACCAAAACATTCGCCTTAATTGCATCGGTTGTGGTGGCATTGACCATTATTCCACCGTTTGCTCAACTGTTGTTTACTAGCAAGATTAACAGCAAAAAGCTTCGCCAACTAATAAATTTGGCCATAATCGCAGTTGGAATTTTTTCAATATTTGCCATTAAATGGTGGTTTGGATTGATACTAATCATTGTCGGCGTTTTTCATCTCTTGAGCCACCGAATACCGGCGAAACAGCAAAAACTTTTACCGTGGTTTATCAATGGTTTTGCTGTACTGGTTGTTATAGTTCTGCTGTCCTATGATTGGCTGCCGTTAGGACCAGATAAAGGATTATTTATAAATCTGTTGTTCGTTGCTCTAATAATTGGAGGATTTTTATTTTTCTTTAAATTTTTCATAAAATCCTATGGTTCCATTTTAAGCTGGGCGTTAAAACACAAAATAGCTTTTTTAGCAATTCCCGGGACATTATTGTTTTTTGGAGTGATGATCTGGTTGGGATTTGAAAGGTTGTTTGGTTGGTTGCCGCAGCCAGTTAAGCGATTTGCACCAATCTCTTATGTGGCTCATAAATTTCCCGGGCTGGGAAAAGAATTTATGCCTCCGCTCGATGAGGGTTCGTTTTTGTTTATGCCGACAACCATGCCCCACGCTTCAATCGGCGAGGCGTTAGACGTGCTGCAAAAACAGGATGTGGCAATAAATGCTATCCCGGAAGTTTCTCTGGCGGTGGGCAAGTTGGGCCGGGTAGAATCGCCGTTAGACCCGGCGCCGATCTCGATGATTGAAACCGTGATAAATTATAAATCAGAATATTTAACCGACGATGATAATAAGCGACTTACTTTTAAATTCAAAAAAGACAGCCTGGATTATTTTAGAAATCCGGATGGCGCCCTTATCGCCGCGCCTGATGGCAAACCATACTTTGTCAACGGAGCATTTATTCGAGATAATGATAATAATTTGATCCCGGAAAACGGAGGACAGCCATTCCGCTTGTGGCGGCTGGCTCTGGAGCCAGAGATAAATGAGGGACGGACTGCATGGGATGGAATTAAAAGTCCTGATGATATTTGGTCTGCAATCCTCAAAGCAGCAGAAATACCAGGAACCACTTCTGCGCCAAAGTTGCAACCGATCGCCGCTCGGATTGTCATGCTCCAAAGCGGAATGCGGGCTCCAATGGGCATTAAAATAAAAGGACCTGATTTACCAACCATCGAACGTGTTGGAATAAAATTAGAACAACTACTTAAAGAGGTACCTTCCATCGAGCCGGCGACAATTTTTGCAGATCGTATTGTTGGCAAGCCATATTTGGAAATCGAAATCGATCGACAAGCAATTGCCAGATATGGCATTATGCTGAATAAAGTCCAGGAGGTAATTGAAGTTGCTATCGGTGGTAAAAGAATCGCAACCACGGTAGAGGGGCGCGAACGTTACCCGGTACGCATTCGCTATTTGCGTGAGTTACGAGACAATATTGAGGCTCTGGAAAAAATTCTCGTTCCAGCACCCAATCGGGCACAAATTCCACTTACCCAACTGGCAAAAATCAACTATGTTCGGGGTCCTCAGGTTATTAAAAGTGAAGACACCTTTCTGGTTGGATATGTAATATTCGATAAAAAGCCGGGCTATGCCGAAGTGGATGTGGTGGAACAGGCGCAACAATTTCTCAATCAAAAAATCAAATCGGGCGAATTTGATGTTCCCGCCGGTGTTAGTTATAGTTTTGCCGGAAGCTATGAAAATCAAATCCGCGCCCAAAAAAGGCTGAGCATTATTTTGCCGCTGGCGCTTTTTATTATTTTTATGATCCTCTATTTCCAATTTCGATCCGTTTCCACAACAGCGCTCGTGTTTTCTGGAATCGCCATTGCCTGGGCTGGCGGCTTTGTTATGATCTGGCTCTACAATCAGCCCTGGTTTTTGAATATTAACTTCTTCGGGGAAAATTTGAGAAGTCTGTTTCAAATACGCAGCTTTAATTTAAGCGTCGCTGTCTGGGTCGGATTCATTGCGCTATTCGGAATTGCGACTGACGCCGGTGTGGTCATCGCCACCTATCTGAAACAGAGTTTTGAAAAGCGACAGCCAACCACAATTGCTGATATTCGTGAAGCAACTCTATTCGCGGGACTTCGCCGTGTTCGCCCGGCGGTAATGACTGTGGCAACGACGATTCTGGCGTTGATTCCGGTGCTAACTGCCACCGGTCGCGGAGCTGATATTATGATCCCGATGGCTATCCCTTCATTTGGCGGGATGATGTTTGAGATGGTAAATATGTTTGTGGTGCCGGTGTTATATGCGGCGATAAAGGAACGAAAGGTTGGAAAAGAATAATTTTAGACTTGATAACAATTATCTAACAGGACAAGGAGCCGTAAATGGAACTACACCCGAAAAAATATCAATCACTTTCATATCGAAAACATCAGGAACTGATTTTTGGAACATCGCGCTATCCGGTCAAATGCGGATTTGATGTCAGCATTGGCAGCGGCGCCGTACTGCCAGAGGTGAACTACACCCTGCCGCCGATGGAAGTGACGCCGGCTCACCTGGATAAAATACTGATAGAATATGAAACCATTATCAACAGCATTTTATCGCGGATGGTAACGCTTGCTGCGCCCGGCGTTGTGCTTGAATTTGAACACACACCGCAGATGACCGAGCATGTTGAGATCGGCGCGCGCATCACCCAACTCACCAAAACGGTGATGAAGGATTATTTTGACCGTCATCAACTCAAATCCGCTATGCGGGTTACCATCTGCGATATTCGGGAACAGCAGCGTCCTCCAAAAATCCGATCCGATAATGCCAAAGATTTGGTTCTGGAAGCATTCAACACCAACGCGGACGCTGGAGCTGATATGCTTTCCATTGAATCAATCAGAGGAAAAGAGGTGAACGATCCCGCTATGATGGAAGGGGATACAGCAGGAATTTTATTTGCCCTGGGCGTACTGGCTCCGCGAGATATGCACTTTTTGTGGAAGAACATTGTCCAAATCGCCGAAAAAAATCAAGTCGTTCCAGCCGGTGATACTGCCTGTGGTTTTGCCAACACAGCCATGGTGCTGGCTGATAAAAAGTACATCCCCGATGTTCTGGCGGCTGTAATCCGCGCCATGTCCGCTGTGAGATCACTGATTGCTTTTGAACGAGGCGCCATTGGACCGTCCAAAGATTGCGCTTACGAGGGACCAGTGATTAAAGCCATAACCGGCTATCCCATCTCCATGGAGGGAAAATCTGCTGCCTGCGCTCATTTCAGCCACGTTGGCAATATTGCCGCTGCGGTCTGTGATCTCTGGAGCAATGAATCGGTTCAAAATGTCAAACTATTGTCGGGATATGCGCCGGAAGTTTTTGCGGAAATATTGGCTTACGATTGTCGTCTCATGAACCAATCATTAGCCTTGCAATCAGAAAAGCAATTTTTGCAAATGCTGGTCAGCAGCGATGAATTCAAATCGGTGCATGCATTGATTATCTCTCCGCAAAGTTCATTCAGAATTGCCGAGGCTATTGTTGCGGCTAAAACAGATTTTGACCGAACCCGCAACGCCGGCATAACCGCCTGTCAAATAATTCGGGAAGCTGTCACCAATGGTGACCTCAAGCTGCCCCAAAGAGAATTGAACTGGTTGGGAGTGATTGAAGAGCAATTGTCACTTTACGACCAGGAAAACAAAGTGATCGAATATGGCGTCAGAAGTTTCGCTGATAAATTTCTTATTGAGGAATACGGGCTATAGTAGCGATCCATTGTAAATAAAAAAGACTGAAAAAGCATTGACAACTTAATCGAAATTGCAAAAATAGGGTATGTTATTTTATTTAAAGTTTTTGCAGCTATTCAGCAGCTTGCCTGATTTTAAAAGTATTATTTAAAAGGCAGGATAATTAATGGCAGAATAATTAAAAAACGAAAACCAAATTCTCGATTTCGGAAATAATGATTTTGTAATTGTTAACACGCTATGTATCTGTTAGCTGGTAAATTAGAGTGATTTTTAAAAAAATAAAAAATAATTATTCTGTATATAATCATTCTGTCAATTGAAAAAATTGTTCAATTGACGATCAGTCCTTTTACAACATACTGAAACTGGTTGAATAAAAACAAGTTTTTAATTAATCAACCATCTATCAAACAAAAACCTTAACTTGAAAGGAACATCTCATGAAAAAATTCATCTTAACTCTGGTTGGACTGCCGGTTATCATTTCAGCAGTCGGTTTGCTTTTTGCCAATCCAACGTCAGAAGAGAAAGACAAGAAGCAAGCGGTTATCGAAGCCAACGTCTGGAAAACAGAAGACGGTGTGAAGCACTTCATCTGCCCGGTAATGAAAGTCCAGGGCGTGGTCAGTGAAAAAAGTTTGTATTCAGAAATTGACGGCAAACGCTATTACCATTGTTGCGCTGGCTGTTCGGAAAAATTCACCGCTGAAACTGAAAAATATCTGAAGGATTTCACCATACCGGCTAACGTGTTCAAAGTGGATGAAGACGGGCAGCATTTTAAGTGTCCGGTCAAAGGTGAAACCGGAATCGTTTCCGACAAGACCGTGTTCACTGATGTTGATGGCAAACGTTATTATTTTTGCTGTTCCGGTTGTAAAACAAAGTTTGAAAAAAATCCGGAAAAGTTTACCCGGACTGAGGAGAAGTAGTTTTAATCAACAATTCAATTAAAAGCCATTGCACATTGAATACTGATGCCATCGCTTGATAACCTGGCTATTTGACATATGATAAAATTTTTAAATCAAGCTATCTATTTGAAATATTTTCACAAATAAAAACGATGGCATCAGTCTATGGCTAATAAACCAGATTTCTCCAAGAAACCTG
>DSAU01000303.1 GCA_011046315.1 bacterium | reverse complement strand
CGACAAAAAAATCCCCTGTGATGTGCTTTATCTGGACATTCACTACATGGACGGCTATCGCGTCTTCACCTGGCATCCCGACCGGTTTCCGGATCCGAAAGCAATGATCCGGCAGTTGGAACAAATGGGATTTAAAGTGGTCGTCATCATCGATCCCGGCATCAAGGTCGATCCCAACTATCATGTCTATCAACAGGGAGTGCAGGGCGATCATTTCTGCAAATATCCTGACGGCACGCTTTATCAGGGACAGGTCTGGCCCGGCTGGTGCCATTTCCCGGACTTCAGCAAACCAGACAGCAGAAGCTGGTGGGGCAGCTTGTTCAAAGGATTGGTCGATGATGGCGTTCGCGGATTTTGGACCGACATGAACGAGCCCGCCACCTGGGGCGGAACCTTTCCCGATAATGTGCTGTTCGATTTTGAGGGCAGCGGCGCTGACCACCTGCGGATGCACAATCTGTATGGTTTGCTGATGGCAAAAAGCACTTATCAAGGGCTGAAACAACTTCGCCCAAATCAAAGGCCTTTTGTGATCACCCGCGCCGGATTTTCAGGCGTACAGCGTTACTCATCGGTCTGGACAGGGGACAACGTGGCGTCGTGGGAACATTTGAAATTGTCGATGCAAATGTGTCTGGGATTAAGCCTCTCCGGCGTGGCATTTAGCGGCCCTGATATCGGTGGTTTTATGGGCGCGCCCACGCCTGAGCTGTTCACCCGATGGATTCAACTGGGCGTATTTATGCCGTTCTTCCGGACGCACACCCATCACGGTTCGCCGCCGCAGGATCCGTGGTCTTACGGCGACTGGTATGAAGACCTTAACCGGAAATTCATCCGGCTGCGATATGAGCTACTCCCCTATCTTTACCATGCATTTTATCAAAGCAGCCTGGATAACACACCGATCCTGAAACCAATGGTGCTGGAATACCAAAGCGACCCCAATGTTCAATGGATGGACGATCAGTTCATGGCCGGAAAAAATCTGTTGGTGGCGCCGGTGTACCAGGAAAATCAAACCGCCCGCAAGGTCTATTTTCCGGCGGGGAATTGGTACGATTTCTGGAATGACGAAAAAATTTCCGGTCCCCAAACCAGGCTGATTTCGGCTCCGCTCGATAAAATACCCATTTTTGTAAAAGCCGGGGCAATTCTGCCCATGCAACAAGCTGTTGATTTTATCGATAGCAAAATCACTGATCCATTGATGTTGCATGTTTTCCCCGGTAATGAGGTAGTCCGGGATTCGCTTTATGAAGATGATGGGGCCAGCTTCGATTATTTGAACGGGAAATATTGTATCACCCCGTTTGAATTTTCAACCCAAAACGATCAATATCAATTTACCATTGATTCGAGAATCGGCAAATTAAAACTGCCGGCGCGCGCCATGGTTACTATTTTTCATGATGTCGGGCAAAAACCAAAGGCTGTCAGTCTCAACGGTCAGCCGCTTGCTGAATCAGTTTCAGTTGAAACGCTTCAACAAAAAACCGAGGCCGGTTATTTTTTCTGTGAACAATCAAACCAGCTTTTTGTAAAATTCATTGATGATGGGAAAAAAGTATCGTTGTTAATTCAATAAAAAATGGGAAACACCTTGGCCGGCTGAAATGCGGGCGGAAGGGGCAAATGAAATAGTTTCAACGTCAGCAGATGACAACTTTTTCTTAAAGAGGTGATACTTTCAATTAGCTTTTAAAGAGCAAAAAAATCGGCTATCGGGACAATTCGACCTTTAGCGTCTGCCCTTCCCGGATGTAGATGCTCTGATAAACATAGGCGTTAATTTTTTGATAACCGCCGCCGGGTTTCGGAAAATCATAGCTGATGGGCGAATAAAGATAGTATTTGCCCTCTCCGATATTTTTAAACACAAATCGCCCGGAGTCGTCGGAGATGGTTTTGCGGATGTAGTTGAGAACGCGCAAATCCGCTTCCTCGATCGGAATGTTGTTTTTCACTGTCTTGAGATAAAATTCCTCGCTGTAAACCGTCGCCGGGTTCAGGGTGATTTCGCATCCCGAACAGGGGTTTTGACCGCCGGTTCGCCTCGGAACAAATATCTGTCCGTGGATGTTTGAAGTTCCATGAAGCTTTACAAAGGCATACTCAGCCGGATCAAACGGCCTTCTTTTTTCTCGATATTTCGATTGGGTGGCGCAGCCGATGCAAAGCGACAACAAAATTAACATCAGGCTTATTTGTTTCATGTGAACTCCAGAGGTCAGTTTTTTTTTCAATAATTGGCAAATTTTTTTGTATCACAATATATTACAATTCATTTTATATTTACAACTAATTATAGGCTGGCAGTGGCGACTTCAGTCGCATTGCAACAGCAAAAAAATGACCACGAGATAAATTGCCAGACTATGGTAAATATAATCAAACAGTTAATTTTAATCAAGTATAAAGATGATTTTCTGGTAGTATCTCAGTCATCGGTGGAGAGGTACACTGATGCCATCGTTTTATTTGTAACAATAGTAGAAATAAGTAGCTCTATTTAATCATCTGATCATCTCTCAAATAATCAGATCATCAAGCGATGGCATCAGTAGTTTATAAACCAGATTTCTCGGACTATTCAACCAATCACAATAATACATATTGAAAGGACACGACATGAAACTGCGTCGACATTTTTTATTTATTTTATGGCTGGCTATTGCAGCTCAGCCGCTATTTGCACAAAATTCAACCGATACCGGCTTCAACTGTTTTTCGATTATCGTAGGAAAAAATGCCTCGGTTGATGGTTCGGTTTTTCTCGCCCACAATGAAGATGATTACGGGACCCAATTGGTCAATTTTTTCAAGGTCGAGCGTCAAACCCACCCCGCCAACGAAACCATCACCTTTAAAAATGGCGGAGAAATGGCTCAGGTCCGGGAAACCTACAGCTATCTCTGGTTTCAAATGCCGACAATGCCATCCGCTGATAGTTACATCAATGAATTCGGTGTGGTGATCGCTTCTGACGCCTGCGCCTCCCGCGAAAAAAATCCGGAGCTGACAACTGGCGGAATTATCTACTGGCTGCGCCGGATTGTGGCTGAGCGCGCGACCACCGCCCGCGAGGCAGTTAAAATTGCCGGCGAATTGATTGAAACATACGGCTACGCGTCATCGGGCAGAAGCTATGTCATCGCCGATCCCAATGAGGGCTGGATGCTGGCAGCGGTGCACGGTAAACACTGGGTGGCTCAGCGCGTTCCAGATGACCATGTTGCAGTAATACCCAATTATTATACCATCGGAGCAATTGATCTGGCTGATACCAACAACTTTCTCGCTTCACCCGACCTGATCCAATATGCACAAAAAAACAACTGGTACGATCCTGAAACCGATGGTGAATTTAATTTTCGAAAAGCTTACGCCGCCAATAATTCATTGAACAGCCCGGGCAATATCCATCGAATGTGGCGAGGTGTTAATTTGATCGCCGGGACTAATTTCGATACTACCGACGAATTTCCGTTCTCGGTAAAACCGGCAAAAAAAATCGCACTCACGGATTTGTATCGAGTGTTGCGCGACCATTATGAGGGGACTGAACTTGATAAATCAAACAATTATCAATTGGGAACTCCTCACGAAATAAACAGCGCTACCATTTGCGCCAGCTCTAATCAATACGGATTCGTGGCACAACTGCGAAACTGGCTGCCGGTTGAGATCGGCGCCGTCATCTGGTTTGCGCCGCGCCGTCCCGACTCGCAACCGTTTATTCCATTTTATCTGGGAATTGATCGCGTTCCCGACAACTATCACTATGACGACCCCATAACAGCGCTGCGACATCATTTCAATCCGCCACAATTTTATTATGATAAAAATGAAGATCACGCATTCTGGACATTCTGGAAATTGGCAGATTGGGTGGATCAAGATTACGCCGGGCGAATTAATGAGGTGAGACAACGCTGGGATGAATTCGAATCAACAGCGATTAAAAAACAAGCTGGTTTTGAGACCGAGTTGCTCGCCATTTATCAACAGGATCGGCCGAAGGCAAAATCAATGTTAACCAAATATTCGACCGATTGGGCGCAGCAATGTACTGAAATCGCCCGAAGTTTGAGATCGCAACAATAATGACCAGTTGAATTCGATGATGAGCTGGTATGGCAGCGATTAACGCCGCATTTGCTTTTAAATCAAATTGATCTGGATGGATTTCTGAACAACTTCGCCGGAGAGTTGATCCTGCAGCTTGATGTTGAGTTCGTAACTTCCCTTTTTGAGCGTAGTTACATCGATGGAAAGATACTCAATCGACATCTCACCACGTCCCTCGCGATCGATGGAGGTGGCGATTGAAGATTGACCTGCGCTGCTCAACAATCCGAACAGGTTGCCCAGTTTCTTTTCCGCGCCCGATTTTAAACGCAACCGGTATTCAATAGAGAAAGAAGAAGTGGAGCGCTCGTTTGTGGTTAAATTGTAAACTTCGAAATAGAGGTGAATCGGCTTTTTTCTGGAAAAAGTCCTTCCCGGATTCGGCAGGACGAACAAATCATGCTTATTGAACTTGCTGCCGGGCTTTTCCTCCGTGATCAAACTGGCGGTTTGAATATCGCTGAGCGATAATTTTCTGGAAGCATAATTTTCGACTTCAGCATCAAATTTCCAGCCGCCCAAATAGTCACTATCCTCCGGGCGAGCGAAGAACGAAATATGATACGAATCCGGAGCTACTTCGAACCGATAAAAATCAATTATCGGATCTTCATTTCCGACCGGCAACCGCGGCTCATCAGTGGTTTCAAGCGCCAACTGCCAGTTGGAATCATGAAGCGCAATCCCGGTTTCCACTGTGACCATTTCCTGTTGCTCAGCATTGGCGACATTTTTTGGCAGAGCCAGCGCGAAATAAATTTCAATAATGGTTTTCCCGTTTTCCCCCCGAAATGTGGCAATATTGAAGGGAATCGACAGCGGTTTTAATTTCCGTTCCCAGGTATGTCGATCGACACTGATTCCGGTAGCCACCGAAGCCTGGCTTTTGACAGCCATGCCATTGGTCATTTGCAGCCGCTCCAGCGGACTCGCCCGATAGAGCTGATAAAAAATATTGTCCCAGGAAAACCGGTCTTCCAGCATCTGGGGATCGCTGATGATCGGCGCAAAGCGCCAGGCGCTCGGCGAGTTATGCGTCATAAAATGGAACATCATTTTCGGATGCTGCCGGGTTTCCCGGTAGAGCCAGGACTCATTCGCCGCTACATCAAAACCGGCGGTTTTTGCCCACTCATCGGGTTTACCAAGACGAATATAAATAAATCCCATATCATGAAATTCATCATTCAGCGCATAGACATTGTTAAAATTGAAATAGCTCATCTGATCGGGATTGTTAAACCAGGTGCGAAATCCGTCATATTCGTAATTGCGTTCGGCAAAAATCAACCGGCGATAGTGTTCAGCTAATCGGTAATTAATTTTTGCCGCCGGTGTCGGATCGCGTCGCGCCCAAAAGGTGTGATAAAAATTGACAATTTGATCAATTTCATTCAATTGATTATATTGGTGCAATTCCGCCTCGGTTAAGATGTATTTAATATCTTCGAACACCAATCCGGCGTCAATTTTGTCGTGAATGTTGTCAACCGCCTGCCAGAAATATTTTTCAGCAACAAACTTAGCACCTTTCTCATAATGGATTCTGGCAAGCGCCAGAAAAATCGGCTGCGCCGGAATTTCAAGATCATCTCCCAATAACCGTCGGAAAACCGAATCCGCCAGTTCAATTCGACCTTGCCGTCGGTATTTTTCGCCGATGGCAAATCGGGCGTGCTGCCACGGCAATGATTCGAGCCAGCGGACAGCCTCAGTTATCCCAGTATGGGTGATGTAATAGCGATACAATCGATAAAGCTTCACCTGCGGTTCGATCAAATCGGGACGTAATCGTAGTTGATGATGTCCAAAATCAATCGCTTCCCGATAATTCCCCCGATAGCGCTGTAACTGCGCAATTTGGAAAAACACATCGCGGAACAGCGAATCACCGGCAATAACCTTGTTGAAATATTTCTCAGCCCGGTCCCAGTCCAGTTTCCGTAAAAACAGCGCCTTGAATTTTCCGGTCTCGCGATAGGCAATACCCAAATAATAATTGGCTTCAGCATCATCCGGATCGGTTTTCACGATCGCTTTGAAATGATCTTTGACCGCGGACCAATCTTCTTCGGTAGAAGCAATCCTGCCCAGGCCTCGGTGGGCATCGATACATTCATCGTCCGTTTTCAATATGGACTGATAAACCTTCTTTGCCGAATCCCAATTTGATCGAAAAAACAGCGAATCCGCGATCACAAGCATCGAATCAATATCTGTTTTCGATGAAGAAACGTGGTCATCAGCGACAGCGATATTGAGACTTAAAAGCAAAACAATAACCATAAAAAAATGATAAAACTTCATGGCAAACCTGTATAAAGAATTTGAGCGACTACTCAGCTATGCGTATTTTTTAACGTGCTGCTTTTATTAATGAACACAACGATAAATCGTGGTACTGATTCAAACAACAACAGATTGAACTATCACCATGCTTCACAGGCTGTCCGAAAATGGCTATTTTAATACCTGAAAACCGTTGAAACGGTTATTTAAATGGTTTTATGTCGGCACCACACCCCAATAAATTGGGGTGCTAATTCAATATAAACATTGAATTAGCACCACGTTTTAACGTGGTGACTTTTCAATAAAAATCGATCATTAACAACCGTTTTAACTTGCTCCCAGGCATTGATATTACTCAACGGCGTTAACCGAGAAAAACAACTCGCTTGACCTGCCGGCGTCATCGGTGCAGCTCAGCCGGTGTTTTCCGGTTTGCGGCGTAATAAATATTTTTTTCCAGGGTGCAGCGGAAGCAATCAGCTTGCCGTTCAAAAACCAATAAACAGTTCGCGTCTCATTGGAAACCGTGGCCTCCAGCAATATTTTCTGATAATCACTCGCGACATCAGGTCGAATTTTAAAATTCGTGTCAGCAGTGGGTGATAATATAATCGGCTGTTTTCCCGCCAAAATTTTCGGGCAGTCCGGGAAGTGCTCGGGAATCTCATCGATGGGAAAACCATTGCGTATCATCCAGGTCGCGACTTCGGCGGGCCATTTTTCAACCGTCTTCTCAAAATAGCTCCGCCCCTGTCGACAATGGGAACACAGCCGCTTTCCTGTTTGATGATCCACAAAAATTCGCTGATGAATACTACAGCGCCGCGCGGGAGAAACGCCCGGCAAATAAAGCTCCTCCCTGACCGATGCGCAATAGTCTGAAGCCAACATCCCGCTGACCGAACACAACTGGCGCCGGCTGACAGTTTCCGGTTGAACAAACCAGCGCTGGTTTGAAGTGTTTTCAACTGCATTAAACAGAGAAAACAAGATCGGCGCCGCCACTTCAGCGCCTATCAATTCCGGCACACCGGACGCATCAAAATTTCCCAACCAAACGCCAATGCTATATTCCGGAGTATAGCCAATACTCCAGGCATCGCGATGTCCGTAAGAAGTGCCAGTTTTCCAGGCAACTTTGGGAAGGTTGACCGATTGTTCCCACGCCGAGGGCAGTTCTGGTCGCCGGAGTTCGCTTAACATTTCCGAAAGAATGAAACAAACACCCTCAGTCAGCAGTTGTTCACCACGATAGTATTCAGCGCGCTGTAAAAATTGATACGGCTTGAACACACCGCCATTCGCCAGTCCCGCATATAAATTGGTCAATTCCAGCAGCGACACACCGCAACCGCCGAGAATCAGCGACAAGCCATAGTAATCTTTTGGTTTCGGCAGTGTCGAGATATCGGCATTTTTTAAAAACGAATAAAGACCTTCCTCTCCTAAATCGGCTGCCAAATTAACCGCCGGCACATTTAACGAGCGTGTCAGCGCCTGACGAACCGTCACCACGCCGTGAAAACAATCATCATAATTCACCGGACGGTAACCGGTATATTCCACCGGCACATCGTACAAAATGCTCTCCGGCGATATGAGTCCATTTTCGATTCCCAGCGCGTAAACAAACGGCTTCAGCGCCGAACCAGGCGATCTCGCCGCCATTGCCCCGTTAACCTGACCATCGATTTTGTCATCAAAAAAGTCCGCCGACCCCACCAACGCCAGCACGCGATGATCGTCATTGTTAATCACCACCACAGCCCCGTTGGTGATCCCCTTTTTTTTCAATGGCTTCAGATTGTCCTTTAATGTTTGTTCAGCTAAATGTTGAACGCGCGGATCAATGGTTGTGTTCAAGATGTCTTCACCGGCGTATTTTTCCAGCAACAGGGTGGACAGATGAGGGACCTTAAAAGGCAACGGAAATCGTTTCTGGGGCAGGGGTTCTGACAGCGCTTCTGATTTTTGCTGAGCCGAAATCTCGCCAATTCTCTCCAAAACATTCAACACTTTATCACGAGCCCGTAGCGCCGCCTCTTGATGCAGATCAGGTCGTAATCCGTTGGGATTGTTGGGTAGCGCTGCCAGCAGCGCCGCTTCTCCAAGACTGAGCTGTTTCGGATTTTTATTAAAATACAAATAGGAGGCTGCTTTAACGCCGACAATGTTTCCACCGTAAGGTGCTAAATTGAAATACATTGCCAAAATATCATCTTTGGAATAGCGCAACTCAAGCTGGAACGCGCGAAGAATTTCAATAAATTTATGGGTAATCGTGCGCTGTTTCGGCTCCATCAACCGCGCTACCTGCATGCTGATTGTGGATGCGCCCTGAACCGCTTTTCCGGCTTTGATATTTGCAATCAAAGCCCGCATCAGCGACAGCGGATCAACCCCCAAATGATAATTGAAGCGCCGATCCTCGTACGCCAACACCGCTTTTTTCAGTGCTGGAGAAACCTCTTCAGCTCTGATTGGAATTCGCCACATATCATCAACGGACAGCACAAGACGCAACATCGAACCATCCGCTGCTAGGACTTGAGGCGAATAGCAAACCTCGATCTCAGGAGCGGAAATCCGACAGAGGATCAATCCCACAAACGCCAGCGCCAACAAAACAAAAAAACAGCTCCATGCGTTTGCGGACTTAATATATTTTGATAATCTGGACATTTTTTCTTTTTAACTTTCTGATAAAACCGCAACTAACGGGATAATACCACGATTTCGCCGCTGGACGCCACCGAAGCCTTTTCCGGCGCGTACATCGCTTCAGCGAGAATCGGCGGCAAAATGAATTTACCCTGAGTGACGGCGCGTAATCCATAGTAAAAGGTGGACTCCTTAGCATGCGGGAAATTGCCGAACAAAATCAGTCGATCATCGCGAATGTCGAGATAAGCCGGCTGGTAATTATCGTCTTTAATCCAACCAACGCCCTTGCGAGATTGCAGCCGTGGATTTTCAATTTCAAAACCAGCCGGCAGCATGTCGATAACGGCGACATTATCGAGCGATTCATGGAGCGGTTTAACCGTGATTTTCGCAATGATCAGATCGCCCTGCCTGAAATCGGCATAGTTCATCGGGATAGCTTGCTCGTTCAAATAATGACGGCGCACCATCAGGTCATGATCAAACTCTTCAGTGCGCATTTTTGAGGGAATACCCTGCGCCCGCCACGAATAATAACACACGCCCTCCCCCTCAATGGTTACGGAGACCTTTTTACCGGCCCAGTTTTTATCCGCGTAATGGTAATTATCCACTGCAAATTTTTCGAGCACATCCTGTCCGATGGTCAATGTTCCGGTATAGTTACCCCGGGATTGGCTTTTCAAAATTTTCCCCAACGCCAAAAAAGCAAAAGCATTTTCCTGAGTTGTGTACCAGCGACCGCGTTCAGACGCCGCCTGTGTCAACATCTCCACCAGGACGGGAATGTTTGAATTGGTGGGATCAACTTCTGCTAACACATCGAGCATGATTGCATAAGCGCGCACCGCAGAATTAAAATTTCCGCCGCTCTGGCGTTGATTGTCCTGAACAACCCGTTGCACAGTCCGCGGCAGCATCAGCCGGGCGCTCTGCAAATCTCCAGACAAAGCAAACGCGCCTGCCAGTTGATACCGCGAGAACTCTGTTAATTTATCGAGAAGACTATTTTTAAAATAGAGATTGGTGCTGCGCTCCGGTTTTCCCGCTAACGCCAGCACGTAACAGGCGTAAACCGCTGTTTGCAAACTAAACTCCTCATCATTGCGGTAATCGCGGGAGTATTGGCGCAACGCATCCAGCATTTTCCGATAGACGCGCTTTGATATCTGATAGCCGGCTTTGCGGGCTTCAACTAAAAAATGAGATGTATAAATTGAGCTCCAATTATTGATATAATCCCCCTGAGGCCAGTAAGCAAACGCGCCCGACTCCAGTTGCAGATTTTCCAGTTTGGTGATTCCCTGTTCGATAAAATAATCCACACTGGTGTTTTGAAATAGCTCAGGTTCGGCAATTTTTGCCAGCTCTTTGAAGTAGAGCAACGGAAACAGTTTTGAGGTGGTCTGCTCGATACAACCATGGGGATAGGAAAGCAAAAATTGCAAACTTTGAGAAAATTCTACCGCCGGAAAAGCTGAAATTGCCAGAGAAAATTCCGCAGTTCCTTCAAGCCAATCTTTCGGAAAGGTAAACGCCGCCGGAGTGTCTTCAGTAATGCTGCCGCTGCCTGACAGCGTGGTAAATGGTACCGGTGGGCGGAGCGGTACAGTTTCGCTCATTTCGGATTTTTCACCATTACCGCTGGCGATTAATTTGAAAGTTATTTTACCGACCGTTTCTTCGGCTTTGAGTCGGAATTGAACCAACCCCTCCTTTCCCTTTGGTACCTGCACCTGCTGCCGGTTGCCATCTAAAATTTTCACAGGACCGTCAACTTCAAGTTTAACTTCAAACTCAGACCTTGCCGCCGTTCCATTGTAAACAGCCACCGGCGCTGTAAACTCATCTCCACTGGCAATAAACCGCGGCAACGTCGGCGTCATGACAATCGGATCGCGAACAAATAGCTGTTTTTCCTGATTGCCAAAGCGATCGCCGGCAAACGCCACCGCCATAATTCGCAAAGTTCCATTAAATTGGGGAATATCAAATTTTACGCTTCCGCTGCCGTCGGTTTTCAACAAGCCGGACCAAAATGCTACTGGCTTTACCCGGGTTACACTCACCGGAGAGATGTGCTTCTTTCGCCGGGCTTCCACCACGCCGCCTGAAGGCGAGGAAGCGGTGGATTCGATTTCCGGCAGAATTAAACTGTAAATGTCAGCCGTTTCCACCGTGAGCCGCTTTTTTCCAAAAAAGAATCCATGCGGATCCGGCGTTTGAAAATCGGTAAGCTGACAAATCCCTTCATCCACCGCTGCGATGGTCAATCGAGGCGCTCCGCCTTTAAAATTTTTCAACCGATATTTTACTGTCAACTGGTTATTGGGGCGAATTTGATCGGGAACGTCGACATCAATAATTAATTTATTGCCTTCTGTATTCAGCTTCAGCGGAACCACACCAAACGCCCGTACCGGCGTGTCCCGTTCCAGAGATTCTGTGGAACGAATCAGGTGAGCCGAGACAAAAACATTGGGTTTATATTGTTCGCGAATTTCCAATTCCAGCGTCGCAGTATTTTCTGGAAGGTGAACTACTTTTTGAGTGAAAATGGTTTCCCGTTCGACAGTTAACAGCAGTTTTCCCGGAAAGGGGGCTCTGATCTGAATTTTGGCGGTTTGACCGGGAACATACTCCTGTTGATCCAGATCCAATTCAACCCGGTCCGGATTATCCATTGCCCAGGGCGAATATCCCCAACCGCTGGCGTAAAATGACAGTGACGCCGATGCGCCAGTGAGCGGATCTCGTACCACCACCAAGTATTTCCCATAGTCTTCTGGTTTCAGCTTAAACGATGCGATCTGATTTTGGGAGTTGATGTTAAATTGCTGCGCCAGTTCTTCCACCATTTCGGATACGTAACGGTATTGACCATAGGATGTGACTCGTTTTAAAATTGAATGCCAATAAACCCGGTAAAAATTAACTTCAAGCTTTCGATCAGTGATCAATTCACCACTCGTGGTTGTCAGCACAAATTGAATTTCAGTGTCCTGATTTGGCGTGGCGTATCCCGGCGTTGCCTGTCTTAAACCGATGTAACTGTTGTACGGATGAATAATGACACTGCGATAAGCGCTCACACCCCTGCCTCCCGGCTCGAGTACGGTTGCCGAAATAACGCCACGCAGCGCTGACGGCGCCTCTAAATTTTCAGGAATGTCAAACGAATAGCTGTGCTTTCCGTTTTCATCGAGCGTTTGTTCGCCCAACTCGTAGCGTTGCTGAGAAAATAATTTTTGCTGATCCTGAAATGTAAACGATTTCCATTTCTCCGGCGAGAACGGATAGGCTTCAATTTCAATATCAGCCTGTACCTGGCGACCGGATGCGGGCGGTCCGAACAAAGTAACGGCATCAACATTTATTTTCAAAGTTTCACCGGCGCCATACTCATCGGCGTCGGTGGTTAACCGCACTTTCATCCGATCGGGAATAAATTCCTCTACATTGAAAGAAGTTGTCCCGATTTCCTCGTGCTCACCAATCAACAGGCTTGCGCGGTAATTTCCGGTTTTGGCGTATTGCGGAATCGAAATCTTAAATTCAACGCCGCCCTGTTCATTGAGCATAGCGCGTTGTTCATCGAGAATTTTATTTTCCGGATCTTTAATCTGCAATATCACCGGGAACGGTTGAGGAACGATATTGTTTTCTCCGCGGATTACGCCGGCGATATACGTCGTCTCTCCCGGTCGATACACACCACGCTGATTGTAAAGAAACGCCTGATAACCGTGCTGCAAATAGGGATCACCTTCCACATTAAAATCCGAGGTGGAAATTTTGCGGCGCTTCAGTTCGAGGAAACACAGATCATCCCCCAGCTCGGCCGTTACCAGAAACGGCGGCAACTGGTCATCAAACACGGTTAAATTTCGAAAAATGACCAAACCCTCAGTGTTGGTCTTGCCGGATTTCAGCAATTGATTGTTCTGGCTGAGCAGTCGCACTTCAGCATTGGCGACAGGTTGCAGCGATGTCAAAGAGTTGACCCAAACCCAGAGATCATCGCCGGCTCGTTTGGCGATAATGCCGAAGTCAGTTGCCATCACCCATTTTGAGGCGCGCACCCAACGCTGGCGGCTGTCCATCACAGTAATGTTGTAAATGCCGTTTCGCTCTTCTTTTAAATAATCCTGAATATTAATTGGTGTGATGACCTCGTCATTCTCCACTTTCTGGATCGTGAGATCAAATTGTTTGACGTTTTTCCCCAGAGATCGAATATTGTACCAGAAATATTGGTAGCGATTCGCCGGGTCATTTTCATTGAGCAGATAGGTTAGATTATTGGAAAAAATCTTGTCAATTTCTACGCTCACCTGATCCACATTGATGGTAGCAATGCCGATGTTCAGATGACCGCTTCGCGTCAGGTAAAATCCTTTGCCCACAAAATCGATCTGCGGTGGAATGTTTTCTTTGCGGAAGCTGACTGTGGTTTCAAAATCTTTACTGAATAACGAGCCGTCAACAGCTCGCAGCCCCTTTTTGATAAAAATTCGATACGGTTTTTCCAGTTCGAAATTGCCTTTAAAATCGAGATAATGGTGCGTTGCTTGGATTTTAGTTGAAAGGCTGGGTTCGATTTTGATAAACTGTTTTGCCTGTTTCGCATCGACCGGCAGGTTAAATTGAACTCGCACCCAGAGCTGTTTCGGACCTTCCCGAACCGGCATGACGCGTTCGATCTTTAAATCTCGTTTGTGCGGTGCGGCGATGGTTTTCAGATAATCCTGATGCAATCCAAGCTTACCCTGAATTGGCTTCAGTCCGGCGGCGATCTTCAGTTCAATTTGTTGATCTGGTGCATCGCGTTTGACATTTTCAGCTTCCAGCGCAATGGTTCTGCCCGGGGCTGTGGTGACCAGTTTAAACGGAATGGTCGATCCATTTTTATAGTTGAGTGTAATGTATTTAATGGCAGCTTCAGGAGAAACGTCATAGTTAAACTCGATTGAAGCCAACAGCTTTGCCGTGGCTTCAGTGTCCGGCTTGAATTCAAAACTCAGCCAAGCGCTGTTGATGCGAAACCGCTGGGTATGAAATTGAAAACGCCGATCTCCCTTGATTGAAAATCCAAACGTTTTTAAATCCGCAGGGATGAGCTCAGCCGTGTACTCGGTGGAAGGAGATAACTGAACATCAGGAAAGAAGCGAAGCTGATCCCGATCAATCCATTGAGATTTTCCGGGCAACGGCGGTTCAAATTTTAGCAACAGCGATGGTAGCCATTGGTTCAACAGCGAATCTTCAACCACATCTTTAGAAAAAGTAACAGAAATATTTGTGGAAAGAGCAACCTCTCCCGACGGAACGAACGCATCAACCGAGACCTGATCCGCGTCGGAATCAAACAGGGAGCAAAACGACCACCACGAAATGATCGACAGCAGTACTATTAACACCAGAGCGCGACTCACAAAGCTCGACAGGTGCTGGTCGGGTTGAAGTCGGGTGTTTGAAAATTTTTTTAAATTCATGCTATCCTCTTCCAATTTACCTGAATTTAAGAATAGAGCTCCGACTCAAACAGCCGGAGCAGTTAATTTTGGCGGTTGATTGATTGCAGGTCAACGATAGTAAAATTCCTGAAGCAGGTTGATGTTGCGTTATTCAATCCGCTAAAAACTCAAATTAAATATAATAAAAAAATCGGAAAAGTCAATAGTTTATACAGCTTTGTTGAAAGGCAGATAAATGTCGGCAAATCACTGTTTGTTTTTGAACCGTTTAATGATTAACAAACCGAAAACCAGCGAAGCAATAATCAGGGCAGATACCGGAAACCAGAGCTGGTACCAGTCGTTTTTTTCAACCGGAAGCGAGGGGTAACCGTAGAGACAGAACGCAGCCCAGAAAAACGGATGCTGGTAATAATATTTTCCGTTCTTCTGGTTGACGATCTCGCGTTTTGCATTTGTCAGTGCATCCTGCATACTATTTTGTTGCTGCAACAAATTTTTATAAAAATTAGGCATCAATTCGGAAGTAAATTTATCATCAACCTGCCACAAGGTCATCAAAACAGTGCGAGCGCCAGCCCCCAGAAACAAACGCGGTAAGCCCAACACACCTTCACCGGCAACTGCTTTGCCGCGGCCGGTTTCACAGGCGCTTAGTGCAATTAAGCTGCAATTCAGGTCGAGATCTGAAATTTCATATCCGGACAATAAACCATTATCCAGCGAATCGTCACTCACAGCGAAAACAATGCTCGAAAAAGCATCGAATATTTGATCAACGAAGCCGTGGGTTGCTAAATGAATAATATTCTGAGTCGACGCCTCGTCGAAAAATTTGTTTTTGGTGGCTCGATTTCGGCGGATGACTGTGGCAGTTTTAACAATTTTTTTTATTGCCTGAGCTTCCCGGTCGGCAAACGGAAGCGGCGAAAACTGATTATTGCTTGCATGCAGATAAAAATCAGGAAGCGGTTCGACAACATAATCATCCACCGCATTGGCGATAACCAACATTTTTCCCCGGATTTTAATGGCTTCAAAATTTTTCCCCAGAAATGATGTACTTGGCGCATAAGCAAAAGAATAGCGTTGCAACAGCAACTGGCTTAAATATACCGGCTCTGCAGTAGGCAAATACGCTGGCGACGCCGGCGGTGCAGACATCAGCATTTCAAACGGTAAATTTGTTAACATCGCATCTGATACCACCAGCAATTTTTCCGGCAATCGAACCTTTCTTTCAACAGGCAGGATCAATTTTTGATACAATTGATGAGCAATTTCAGCGCGGTAAGTAACCTGGTCGATCGAATGTGGTTTCACATTATGAAAAGGCGTCATCAGTGAATCAATCAACGCGGCCAAGCTATCAAGCTGAACATCCAATTCAACAACGTCCACTACATCATAGG
>DSAU01000464.1 GCA_011046315.1 bacterium | reverse complement strand
TTTATTAGTCAGTCTTAAGTTTAATCGAATAAAATTATCGCTGATATATGCACCATTAGAAAATCTTAATGCCTACAGCCATCAAAACCCGGATAGTTTGTTATATAATTGCCGGAAATATCTGGTGGGACATCGTTTGGACGTTCGGATACGACCGAATTTGCAAATAGCGCTCACAGAAATGGCGACTTACGGCGGTCTCGGGCGTGATTTTGAAATGGCGTTTATGAATCCTTTGACCTTTTATTATCCGATCCAGCGCAACGATAAAAAGCAGATGAATGGTTTCTGGGCGCTGGATGTTTTTTATAAACCGTTTCCCAATTGGACATTTTATTCTCAGTTTTTGATTGATGATATTATCGTGAACAATGTTCCCGGCCAGGATGATCGCTCCCGATACCCAGATCGTTTCGGAATGCATTTATCCGTACGCTCCGCAGATTTGATCGCTGTTGGAACAAATATCAATTTAACCTACACCAGAGTTTGGAATCGAACCTATCAATCAAAATTTACCTGGGAAAACTATCACTACCGCGGATTAGGACTGGGATATCCTCGCGCCGGTTGTGAAGAGGTCAAGGTTTCTTTGAGCTACTGGGGATTATTTCCCTTGTATTTTCAAAATAAAACCACCTTTGGACGATATGGGAATGTGGAGTTGTCGGATATCTTTCCACTGATGAAAGAACCATTTCCTGTGCCGCCGGTGCAATCGAATTGGGTGAACCATTTCACGCTGCACTATTTCTATCGCCCCACATTAAAGTTTCTGTTTGATGTAAAATATCGACAAAAGCCGGAGCACTACACCAACCGCCTCGAGCAGGACAGTGGTTTTGTTTTTGTAGTGGGTTGTGAATGGCTGCTAAATTTGCCAGTTAATATCAATTAACTCAAGGTGATTACTATTATGAATCGAGCTAAAGGAAATTCACCAAATCGGCCTGGCGATTACCCGTGTTTTCGATTGAATGGATCAAATAAAAATATATAGAATTTTATTTTTGGGTTGGCTCTTTGGTGTACTTTTTTTATCGCTATTACCAAATGATAGCCTGCATTTTCAGGGTATTAATGAATTTGATAGCCGTGGATACTTCCAACATGCGCTGGCGTATGGCACAGGAACGCTTTTAATTTGCTTCGCCCATTTGTTTGATAAAAAATGGAAATCGGTTGGTTTAGTGATGTTCTGGGGAATTTTACTTGAAACCATCCAACTGTGGTTACCCTACCGATCGTTTAATGTGTTTGATATTGTGGCTAATCTGTCCGGGATAATGTTGTTTTACCTCGGATGGTTATTGCTAAGTTCGATTCAGAAATAGTATTGTGGTTTTCACATGAGTCTGTTCGCCGAAGGAGTATCCACGGGATCAGCGAGAGATTTTTTTCTCGCAGACCTGACCGCCTTGGGCGGGATGACGCATATTTTAATCAAATATTGACTAACCTTAACCAGAGCTGTAGCTGAAGATGAAGATTATTTCCGTTGTTGGGGCGCGGCCTAATTTTATGAAAGTGGCTCCCATTTATCGTGCGTTCCGGGAGTCGAAATATGCTGATGTGGGATTAACTCATAAAATTTGCCATACCGGGCAACATTATGATGAGAACATGTCGAAAGTTTTTTTTCAAGATCTGGCGTTGCCAACGCCGGATTTTTATCTGGGAGTGGGGAACGGATCCCATGCGGTGCAGACCGCCAAAGTGATGATCGAATTTGAAAAAGTGTTGCTGCGCGAGCAGCCGGATTTGGTGCTGGTGGTCGGCGATGTAAATTCCACAGTCGCCTGTTCACTGGCTGCAGTGAAGTTGGGGATCGGAGTGGCTCACGTGGAATCTGGTCTGCGCAGTTTTGATCGTACCATGCCTGAAGAGATCAATCGAATTTTGACTGATGCCATTGCCCATTATCTATTCGTCACGGAACACAGCGGGTTGCACAATTTGAAACGTGAGGGCATTGATGATGAGAAGATTTTTTTTACTGGCAATGTGATGATCGATTCGCTTATTTTTTATCTGCCCAGGGCGGCAAAGTCCAATATCTTCTGCGAATTGAATGTTAACAAGGCCGAATATTGTCTGGTGACTCTGCACAGGCCTTCGAATGTGGATAATCAGCGGCGATTAGCAGAATTGTTGAATTTTCTGAATGAACTGGCAAAAGATAAAAGGGTGATCTTTCCGGTTCACCCGCGAACGCGTAACAATATTGATTTATTCAAGTTACATGATAAATTAGATTCTGATGTGTTGTTAATTGACCCGCTTGGCTATATTGACTTTTTAGCGCTATTGGAGAAAGCTTTTTTGGTCATCACGGATAGTGGTGGAATTCAGGAGGAGACGACATTTTTGGATGTCCCCTGTCTCACCTTGCGCTCCAGCACCGAGCGACCGGTCACTGTGGAGATGGGCACTAATTATCTCGTTGGCGAGCAAATTAATGACGCTAAAAAATATTTTTATCAAATTTTACATGGCGAGACTAAACAGGGGCAAATTCCGGAGCTGTGGGATGGCAGGACTGCTGAAAGAATTGCAGAGATAATTGCTGGTAATCTGTTGTAACCTGAATTGATTTCACATTTTTTCAACTAAGAAAATAGCAGTGACATTAGCGAGATAGTTGTTTCACACAGATCACGCAGCTTTACACGGAGAAAATCGGCGAGAGTCTGCCTGCGGCGGATTTTTCACAGACTTGCCCGCCTTTATGCGGCATTACTACATACATTACGGAAAATAGGGTTTTGATTATGATGGGTACAAAACTAAAGCCTTACCGATTTGATTAAAAAATTGTTGACTTTGATTTATGAACGATGTATATTAATACGGCATTTGTGAACCAAATAACGTCGAGTGTCAAAAAATGTGATAAAATCGCCGGAGTAAAAAAATGCCAGTATTAACGGTCGAAAAACCGCTGCGTGAAAAATTGGGCGATGAAGGCGTGGATTCTTTAGTCCGACTCATTAACCAGTCGCGCGATGAGCAGAAACGCGATATTATCGAATTTGTGGTGGAAAAATTTGAGCGCAGCTTGTCTGAGGAAATTGGCAGCCTTGAAATTCGGCTGTCTGAAAAAATTTCAAATTTAGACACTAAAATCAGTTCAGTCAAAGCAGACATGATCAAGTGGATGTTTATTTTCTGGGTGGGTCAGGTGGGTATGATACTGGGGATTTTGTTTGCCTTTTTTAAGTAGCTGAATTTTTTAATGACGCACTTTTGCGATCCCGCTTAAGCTGGACATAAAGGGATTGCAGTCTGTAATAACAACAGCTTATAACTTATAAATTCTACCCGGTGAACGGTTACATTTTTTATGCTGATTAGATAGATTGACGCATAAAACACCGCTCTGAATCCAACAGATTTTGAAAGGCCCAGCTTAGGCATTGTCAAGCCGCAGTTGGGCTTTTTTTTTAGCCTGTTTCAATTGTTTTTATAGATATTTCTCCAGCGCTGCCTTCACCCGTTGATATTCCCTGGCTAATGCTTCAACTTTTACCTCCACATTGGAAATATCCCCGCTTTTTCCGATCAGTTCCAACTCTTTGCTCATTTCAGACATTCGCATGGCGCCCATATTGGCGCAGGAAGATTTCAATGTATGAGCTGAACGGGTAAAGATTTCAAGCGCGTTGGTTTTTATCGCATCTTTAATATCGGTTAACAGCCGCGGTGTCTCGCTGAAGTAAATTTCGATCATTTCCTTGATAAACCCATTTTCGCCATCTGTATCCAGGCTCAACAATGTTTGCAGCGCCGTCTCATCAATCGCTGGTTCAAGCTGCTGGATTTCTGTTGTTGTTTGCCCGACGTTGTCGTTCAAATCTTCAACGCGCCCCTGGCATTGATCACAGCGGCTCAGCGCTGCTAACAATTCATTTATATTGATTGGTTTGGTTACATAATCATCCATACCTGCCTCCATACATTTTTCCTTATCGCCCTTCATGGCGCCGGCAGTCATGGCGATAATTCGGGGACGTTCTTGTTTTTTCCAGCGTTGGGTGATGACCCGTGACGCTTCCAGCCCATCCATCTCCGGCATTTGAACATCCATGAGCACCACGTCATATTTCTGCCGTTCAATAGCGCTAATCGCTTCCAGACCATTGCTCGCTATATCTGCCCGATAGCCCATTTTCTGCAATATTTTTAAAGCGACTTTTTGATTCACCATATTGTCCTCGGTAACCAGTATTTTTAGCGGCAGCTTTTCGGCAAGTCTCTCATCTATCTTAGGCTGTTCACTCGGTTTGTTAATGCTTACCGGCTTGTTGCTGAAAATTTCAAAGATGACGTTGAACAGTTGAGAATGTTTCACCGGCTTGGTCATATAACTCTGGATTTTAATTTTTTGCAATAGCTCTTTTTCAACTTTATTACCCATCGAAGTTAAGATGATCAGCGACAGTTGATTGGCGTCTTGGTGTTTGCGAATCTCCTCTGCTAATGTCAATCCGTCCATTTCAGGCATTTGCATATCCAGAATAGCGCAATCAAATTGCTGCTTGTTTTTGATCCATTCCAGGGATTCAAGCGGAGATGAGGTTGCAGTAATTTTCATTCCCCATGATTTTAATTGAGTTGTCAGGATTTTTCGATTGGTTTCATTGTCGTCAACGACCAAAACATGCTTATCTCTGAGTTCAGGAAGCGCGTCGCTGATTTTGATTTTCGGAATGTTTTTGGTAGCTTTTGCTTTAATGGAAAAATAGAAAACCGAGCCTTTGCCAACTTCGCTTTTTACCCACATTTTGCCACCCATCATTTCTACCAGTCGTTTACTGATAATCAACCCCAAACCGGTGCCACCATATTTTCGGGTGGTTGAGCTATCTACCTGGGAAAAAGATTTGAACAACCGGTCCATTCGTTCCCGCTGTATTCCGATACCGGTATCTTTTACTGCAAATTCGAGCTTATATTGTTCATCAGCGATTCTATCGGCTTTTACCGAAACAATGACTTCTCCCTTTTCAGTAAATTTTACCGCATTACTCAGCAGATTATTAAGAACTTGCCGCAGCCTGGTCACATCGCTGATAATGTTTGGCGGCACTTCCGATTCCATCAGATATCCCAATTCTATTTTCTTTTGGCTTGCTTTGTTGGCATGAAGATCAAGGCTTTGTTCCAGACACTCGCGCAAATCAAACGGAACGAATTCCAAATCGATCTTTCCCGCTTCAATTTTAGAGAAATCCAGGATATCATTTATCACCGAAAGCAAAGCGTCACCCCCGCTGCGAATGGTTTCAACATATTCCTTTTGTTCAGCAGACAACTCCGTATCAAATATCAAACTGGTCATGCCGATAACCGCATTCAGTGGCGTCCGGATTTCGTGACTCATGTTAGCCAAAAAATTTGATTTCGCTCTGGTTGCTGCTTCCGCCTTTACTAATGCCTGATCCAATTCTTTGTTTTTTGACTCGAGCTCTTGCTGGATTGTTTTCATTTCAGTGACGTCGCGAGAAATGCCGACTAACCCGATAACTTCCTGGTTGCTGTTTCGAATGGGAACTTTTGTTGCGGAGACCCATTTTCGCCAGCCATTGTCGCGTTTTATTTCTTCAATTTTATTGATTAATGGTTTCCCGGTTTTAATAATTTGCAGTTCATCGTTGGCAGCGGCTGAAACATGTTCACCGCCGAAGAAATCCCGATCGTGCTTTCCGATGGCATCGTCAGGATTTTTCAAACCCAGATTTTTCGCCTGCGCCTTATTGATTCGGGTGAAGCGCGATTGTTGGTCTTTAAAATAAATTGCATCGGGCACACTATCCATTAGCAATCGCAACAGGTTTCGCTCTTGTTCGATCGCCTGTTCCATCAGTTTTCGATCGGTAATATCGGTAAACACACCCATGGAACCCTTGAAAGAACCATCCGCGTCAGTCAACGGCGCCGCTGATATCAGCATGTATCGCAGCGCACCATCTTTCTGAATAAGCTGTGCTTCATAATTGCTGTGCTCACCTTTTTTTCGCTTTTGGGTCTGCTCTTTCAACTTTATCAATTCTTCAGTTAGGGTTAATTCGGTAAATTTTTTCCCCAGCAATTCATCCACTGTATAGCCCAACATGTTGGCAAATCCTTGATTCACAAAAGTAATAACCTCATTTTGATCCGCCATGCAGATGCCATTGGAGGTGGTTTCGATGACGGCGCGATACCTTTGTTCACTCTCACGCAGCGCTTCTTCTGCTCGTTGGCGGTCCAGCGCGTGTCCCAGAACGCCTGAAGATATTTGCAGAATGGCAAGATCGCTGTCAGACCATTCACCTGGATTGGTTACATCATCGAAACCGATAAAGCCGGCTAACTCTCCTCTGACATGCACCGGAAGGACGATCAGCGATTTTATAGCCTGTTGTTGCAATATTTGTTTCTCTGCGGTTGCCTCTGGTGGCAATTTTGAGACGTCCTTAATGTGAATGGTTTCGCCGTTTCGGAGTTTTTCCATCCACCAGGGCAGGCTTGCCGTTGCCAAATTCTGGAGATTTTCAATTTGTGGACTTGCGCCGGAAGCGCACCATTCGTGGGTGTTGTTCATAATCGCGCCGCCTTCTCGTAACTGAAAAAGATAGACGCGACCAGCGCCGCTCAGCTTGCCGATGTCCGCCAGCAAATTATTAATAGCCACGTTTAAATCCTTTTCAGCAACAAATTGATACGATATCCGCGCCGAAATTTCTTGAAAATTCAGATGACGCTTTATTTCATGCTCAGCCTGTTTTCGCTCGGTAATATCCTCGCCTGAACTTAAAACCCCGATAATTTTGCCGTTTTTATCCCTCAGCAGTGTATTGCGCCAACCAATGATTCGTTCCTCCCCGGTTTTGGTGATAATTCGATTTTCAACATTTTCGTTATTGGTAATTTTACCATTCATCAATTGTTTATAAATAGTACGGATTTTTCGCTGAATTTTTTTGGGGATAAAATTAGTAATCCAATTTTTGTTCAAAATTTCGTGTTCGTCATAGCCCAGGATCTCACATCCTTTTTTATTGATCAGCTTCACTCTCCCATTTTGATCTAAAACCAGTAAAATTACACCGGCGATGTCCAGATATTGCTGCGCCCGGTTTCGTTCTTTTTCTATTTGAAGCCGGGTCTTATAGCGTTCGGTAACATCTCTGATAAATCCTTCTGTCCCGATAAAATTTCCACCCGAATCTACAATAACATGGGCGTTGACAGAAGAACGTATTAACTTACTGTCAGTGGCTCTGAGTTGAATTTCATAATCGCTAACCTGGCGGTTTCTTAAGAGATCACGGACAAACCTCCGCCGTTCTTTTGGATCATAGTATAGATCCGCCACATTTTTACCGATAATTTTATCAGGTTCATTGTTTGTGAAAGCGCGTACCGAGGGACTGACATCGATGATTATCCCGTCAGAATTTGTTCTGAAATAGACATCCTGAACGTTTTCAAAAATGCCGCGGTATTTTTTTTCGCTGATCTGTAGCGCATGTTCCGCTTTTTTTCGGTCGGTAATATCCTTGAAATCTTCAACAACGCCGATAATTTTCCCGTCGGGATTTTTGAGTGCTGTCGCTGTCAAAATGCAAAATAATTTTTTCCCGGAGACGGTCTCGAGTTCAACTTCTTGTTCGATCAGCTCTTCACCGGAGAGTATTTTTTTTAGTGTGCAATCAGTGGTTTTGCAGAAAGGCACTTTCAACAACTCATGACATTTATTTTCAATTGCTTCATCAATTTTGATCTCAAATAAATTGGAAAAGGCTTTATTAATTCGCAGGGTGCGATAGTTTAGATCGAGCACTCGCATCGCATCGGCAGAGGTGTTAAAAATCTGATCGTATTCCGCATACGCGCGTTTGATCTCGGCTTCTTTTTCCTTCAACTTTCGAATGTCCACGATGCTTTCAAGCAGATGGCGGCGGCCATTGAGCATAATCGCGGTTACTGTCTTTAAAACTGGAATTTGTTCTCCTTTGGCGTTCAGCAGACATGTTTCAATGTTTTCCACAGTCCTGGATTGATCGATAACCGGACATTCACCCTCAGTATTTGGGCAGATGTATTCAAAACAGATCGATCCAACGACAGCATCTTTGGTGGCATCGAGTATCTGCAGCGCATTGCGGTTGACGTCAACGATTCGATGATCGATGGGGTCAATAATAAAAATCCCGGTTTGCACATTTTCCAATATTCGCTTCAATGTCTGCTGATTTTCAATTAATGCGATCTCCTTGCGTTTGCGCTCAGTGATGTCGCGCACAATCAGTTGATAAATTCCATCGTGTGCATTGATCATTTTGGCGCCGATCTCGACATCCAAAGTCTCTCCGTAAGATTTTCGAAATTTGGAATCAAACCGCAGATATCCTATGGACTTGACGCTCTCCAACGCCGCCTCAGCTTCAGTTATTGTATCGTTATCAAATAACGATAGAACACTTTTCTGGTTCAGTTGCTGTTGTTCAAAACCTAATAACTCGCAAGCGCTTTGATTGGCGTCCAAAATCCTGTCCTTGTTGTTTAAAATAAAAATAGCGTCGTTGGATTGCTCAAATAGCTCGCGAAAAAGCTGTTCATTTTTTTGAGAATCGCTTTCAGATTTTCGCCGTTTAAAAGCATTTTCAATTGTAATCGGCAAAACTTTCAAGTGGTTCAATTCCGGGTCTTTGATCAGATAGTCGGTGGCGCCCAGCTTCATGGCATTGATGGCGATTTCTTCCGAACCTGTGCCGGTGGAAATAATTACCGGGATGTCCAGCTTCATATCCAGAATATCAAATGCAGTGCCGTCTCCCAACATAAAATCAGCCACAATCACGTCAAACGTTTGCTGCTGAATTTTTTTTCGGGCTTCAGCAATCGAACTGACAATGCTGTAATCGTATTCAAGTTTTTCCTGTTGAATAAATCGTTCAATTGCCAGACGATCCACCAGATCGTCGTCAATGAATAATACGCTGCGGTTGCACATTTTTTTCTCCTCGTGAGAACTTTATTTTGAATTTTAAACTTATCTGTGTTGAATTATTCACAAATTTGGGCTGAAGCCCACCAGATCGAACAATGGACTAACCCAAGCTTTAAAGCTGGGGTTAACCAAAATCAGCTTAACAGTTTGACTTTAGTCCAGAATTATTAAGTTTATGAATAATTCAGGTTAAACAACATAGCTTCGCGAATTAAATAATGAAAAGCAACCACAGATTTCGCCGATTTCTCAGATGGTTTCACAGATAAAAATCTCTGTCATCTGCGAAAGCTGCGCTACTTTTTTTTCTGCGACAACTTTAAAATTCCGATACAATGAATTAGCCAGCGTTAAAATCGGTGTTGGTAGTACAGCGAAATGCTTTTTGCATTGTAAACTTCCGAACCGCTTTTAACATACTCCAGATATAAGCCGCTGAATCGGCTTACTAAAATTCCGATTTTCAGGTTGAAATTTTGTGATACAATCGATTGCTGATTGGCAAATCCATATCCTCCGCCCAGATTAAGCCAGGAAAATAGCTGCTGTTCAGAAGAGAGCCCAACCGAATAGGTTTCCAATTCGTTCGGCGTCCAGTACGGGAATGAAGTTCGATAAATTTTTTGAAAATCCTGGTAGCTGTAATAGCCATAAAGCGCCAGTCGCTTCCACGCCTTGAGATGGTCGGGGTATTGCTGGACAATTTTTTCATAGTGCTCTATTGCCGATAATTGCTGACCCGCCTCTACCAGTGATTCTGCATACGCCACTTTTTTGTTAAAGTCAACGAAATCCGGTTCAAAAATCTCGTTGTTGTTGCATACCAGCAAATAATCCTGGCAAAAAATTAAGGTAGCCCGCATCAACAACATCGCTATTATAAGCGTGAATTTGATCAGTCGGTTCATTTTCTGGGAATACATCGCTACTCCCTCTCGTGGATTATTCTATTTCTGAAGTGCATAATTATATTATGCTCGTACCCTTTGAAAATAAAATGGCATCCCATCTCTGTCGGATACTCATGCAACAATTCGCCCCCCATCATCGCTTCAAGTTTATTTTTAGCGTCGAGATAAAATGCAAAATAAAACGGCGCAATGTTTGATTCCACATCGACAATATGACCTCGTGCTGACACCTGCAATTGGGTGCGATCGTACCATTGCATCACGTTGTAAGCTTGCTGACGAGTCAAAAATCGCAGCCATGGGTAATGTTCGTTTGCAAATTCCATCCATTTTATCAAATGATAGTAGATCCCGTTTTTTTGTTGTCCGCCATACCATGATAAACTGTTGATTTCCAGACCTGCCAACAGCTCGTTTTGGTATCGCTCCCCGATGGGATAAACGTCGTCAGGGTGGATAAAGTGCGCCCAGATACCATTGCTGTTTAAAATTGAGATCATCGAGCGTCTGAAAAATTCTGTTAAAATGCAACCGGCTGTATTACGCGGAATCACATACAAATTCTGGTTCCAGGGTTCAGGTCCAAAATCGCGGTACTGACCATCTGAGAAATTTCCCAAATACAGCGCGCCGATCTGCTTGATTTCCGGAAAAACTTGTTGAACAACATTGATCCCAGTTGAGTCATAGACGTTCAGCGGAGGGATGTAGGTCTGTGGCTCGGCGCCCAGATTGTCGAATTGCCAGCGGTGTCTGGCAGCGGATAGCGCCTTTTTCATGTTTTCAACGCTGCCCCAATTTTTTAGCGTCAGTGGTTGATGGTTATAACCATGCAATCCAAGCTCGGTCGTCGCATTCAGGGATCGAGCCGCATAAATTGATGACTTGATCGTTTTTCCGCCCAGTTTAATTTTCCCGTTCAACCATTCATAAAAATGATACGGCGGCGAGGTCCGACCGTTGTAATTGAATATCAACGCTGCGGTGTATTTAGTTCCAAAGCTTTTGGCGAGCGACAATAAATCCGGATACCATTTCAACACATAAAACTCGGTCATAGTCAGATTAAATTCTGTCTTTATCGGTTCTAATTTTAAGTTTGAGGTTGAATTTGGATAATCATCCAGATCGAACAAACCGATATTAGCGATCACCGCCGCAGTGTATGGCTGTACCGCTGCAATGGATCTGATGATAAAGCCACGATTGATTTTTTGAGCCAGGATTCCGGTATTCCAGTAGAGGACCTTGCCCTTTCCGTATGAATTAAGCCAAAGGATGGGGAAATTCTTTGCGCTGGCTATGACAGTTACTGCTTTTTCCGGGGTAACTTTAAAAAAAGAGACATGCTGATTTTCGATGACCAAATCCTTACCGCCGGGAAGGAACTCTTTTTCAAAGTATATATGGATATTTTCACCTGAGATTGCAGGCAAGCGACGATTTTTAACACCGAATACAGCCGCCAAATGATCATTCCACCCGCGAAACAGAAGCGTTAATCTGCCCCCGTTGCGGATAAATTGTTCGATCTTTTGACTCTGGATTCGATCCAACTTCCACAGAAATTCGGTCGCGCTTGCAACCGAGCTGTACACTCCCAGGTCGGGAAGGTTGGTGCTGACGGCAAGATCGAATTTTTCAAACAGAATTTTGGCGTATTGGCACGCGATAACGGTTTGTTCAAAACATTGACTGCCATAGGGGTCAGCGCTATCATAGAGAATAAGCAATTTTTTATTCTCGATGCCGAGTTGATACTCCCTGGTTTGATAATTTTCGCTTTCTGGATGGTTGCTCTGACAGCTCATGATAACCAGAAGCCAGCACCAGAAAAAAATACAAACAGCAACCGTCTGATGTATTTGATTAGCTTTAAATTTCAGAATTGAGTTGCTGGGTGAACTCAGAATAATTGTTTTTACAATCAAAACCATCTCCATTGCTCCACAGTTTGTTGCAAATGAGAATGTTTTCGTTAGAATCAACGATCGCTGCTGCCAGTGAAAAGGCATCTCCCATTTTCTGCAGATAACTTTCCAATTTAAATACTGTTGAAAAAAGCATCTTTGCTTGACCACAAATTAAATATTTGCACTGTCCACATGCCGCTGTGAATTAAAAGTAATGCGAAAAATACGGACCAAATCATCTTCAAAATATACATCCATATTGGAATGGAATTGTTGGTATTGCGAGCACCAGTCATTCAGCACAGCGGTTAGCTCACTGATATTGGGTAACAATTCGGTGTCGATCCTGCTTTGGAACGGGTCTTTCTCGGTGAAGATGAAAAGATATTTTGTCGGAATCGGATTTTTATTTTTTTGATAAAATGTCTTTGGTTGAAAATATTTCAAAAAATAATTATAATCCATATATCTGCCGCGATTTTGGACATAAGCTTTAGCGCCCCCATGCGATACCACGGTCCACTCATAGGGTTGGTGCTGTTGCTGAATCTTGTACAGACTGCGGCTAAAACCCTCTGGTTCGGTTGTGTAGTTGAAGCTGGCTGCTACTGGCGTTTTTAAAATGAGTAACGGTTCGAACAACAGCAGTAGTATCAGCAAGCGATAAACGGTTTGGTGGCTTTGTCGTTGCTTGATATTTGGCAGCCATTTTATCAACTGTTCAAATAATAGATGGTGCAAAATCAAACCAATTGAGAGACATCCTTGCACAGATACCATAAATGCCACCTGGCTTTTATTTAAAATATCAGGAATTCCAAAAATTTCCACCTGCCAGAGCAGGCTGAGCAGCAATAAATATAGCCCCTGAAACAGATAATTTAACCTTCGCTTGTGTTGTTGAAGAAACAACAGCGTCATTAAAATTAGTATGACTGAAATGCTCAGACAAATATGAAAAAAGACCTTTTCAGTAAAGATGGATTGTATCTGATTGAAGCGAATGTAAGCTTCATCAGCCAGCGCAATTCGGATTGACTCGGCGACTAATATGTTTTGGCTGAGTTGATAATATTGATAAATTGTTCCACATAGCAACGCAATGGGAATCAACCAGCGCAGCCAATCGATTTTTGATTGAAAAATTTGTTGGCGATAGCAAAGCCAGTACGCCAGCAGCAGCGGGATGATAGCGATTATAATCATAAAAAGGGCAAATGGGCTGATTAAGCCGGCAGTAACAGCCCCGGCGCCAAAAACGATCAGATAGATTTTGTTCTTATAGATTAGATATTCCTGGATATAAAATAAGCTCAAGTATAAAAAAACCATGGAAACGACAATCGTGTTCGCTTCTACTTGTTGTTGAATATTTATTGGCAACAATCGGGTGAACACACCAAAGATCGACGCTCCTATCAATCCTGCGGCGGGATTGTCGGTAAATTTTGTCAGCGAATAGTAGATGATGTATACCAACAAAACTGCAGCGAGTGCGCTAAAAATATGGACAAAAATAGCGGCGTCAGTCCGGCTGAATTGAAACAGCACATCAATTAGCGAATGCATCCCCTTTGCCACAAAGTTTTGGTCGTGAAACAATGCTCTATTTTGGAGCTGTTTGACATATTCCAACGTGATATAGGTTTCACCCGAAAATGGCGACGCGTACGTCAGGACTGGCTTTAACCGAAGCGCGCCTGCCAGCAATAACAACATTCCCGCCAGAATGCTCAAGCAATAACGATAATTATGCTGGTTGTCCTTGTTGGAGGATATGTTGGAACTGTAAAACATAAAATTTTTCCTGTCGGATTCCATTAATTTCAACATCGAATAGTTTATCCTGCTTAATAGCGACATCTTGTTTGTGCGATTGCTCAACCAGATTGCCAATGCCCAAAATAGCAGGAAGCCTGTCACCAGGGTTAAAATATCATAAATTTTACTTGCTGCCAGCAGATGAACCAAAATGATGAGATAGCTTAGCAATAATACAAAACTGCTCAGGGTTCTGTCGGCTTTGTCTGTAAAAATTTCTTTATCGAAAAAAAACTTCGGCAACCAGACGAAAAATACCCAGTAAAGCAGCACAGCTTTGATTAATCCGGTAATTAAATTGTAAAGATAAGCGTCCATCATTAATAAGCCGAATAATAATAGTAATCCAGATTAGCAAAAAATTTTTTTACATAAATGAGAATTTTTAACAGCGGGACGAAGTTTTCCGTAATAATAGAATCAGAAGTCTGTTTTCGTTTCAAATACACATCGGAAAAATTGACCTCCGGTAAAATGTGCTCTGAAGGTTCGACTGTTGCCCAAAGCGGGATCTGCTGTATTCTTTTTTGATTCATTTTAACCCGCTAAAATAGTCGATGCAAAATTTGCTCTACGAACTGTGTGCTTCAGGTATAATTTTCGATAGGCGTTCAAAAACATTTCGCTGCGATAAAAAGAACTGACCCGATTAATCCCTGCTTGAGCACACTGTCGCCACAAAACTGGCTTGGTTAATAACTCGATCATGGCAGCCGAAATTCCTGCAACATCTCCCACTGAACAGATTTTCCCCGCCGCATCAAACCCATCCTCCAACCCGTTCACCACATCAGCACATCCACCCACATCGGTTGCAATCACTGGAACACCGGCTGCCATTGATTCGAGCAGTGCAAAAGGTTCTCCCTCGCTTTTGCTTGTTAAAACCACCAGATCAAGCCTGTTTAAGATTTCTTTGGTGTTAATCTCTCCGGTGAATATCAATTCATCTAAATTTAACTGATTTTTTAAAGCGACCATCCGCATAAAATAATCCCGATCGTGATCTACCGGGCCGATCACATAAAATTTTGCAGCGGGCAATTTTGATTTTACCGGGACACATGCCTGGATAAATATTTCGATCTGTTTGATCGGTGTTACTCTGCCAATGAGAGCAATATTGACCGGCTTTCCGGGACTTTTTCTGGTACGTATTCCGGAGTCGATATCAACCCCATTTGAAATAACATGACATTTGTTCGGATCTGCGTTGAGCGATAACTGTTTTTCCAGATTGGCATAGCAGACTGTGCTAATTGCATCTGCATTTCGATAGCTATAGCGGGCGAAATTTTTAAAAACGTTTAACCAGTAATACCAGGTTTTTCCCAGCGCCAAATCACTACATTGGGTTTTTGTTATATTAAAACCGCATTCCAGTTCGCTCGCTCCGATCTCAATTTCGTACCAATAAATCCCATGCTCGGTCAGAATAAACGGTTGCTTCTTCTGCCGCTTGATCTCCGCGCCAAAAAATCCGGCGAATCCTGTTGATAGTGCATGGTACAAATCCGCTTCCGGGGCTGCCTCAATAAAGTCTTGCACATTTGAGTGATCTTTATCGATCAGCAGCGGAAAGCGAATTATCTGCGAAATGTTTTTAGGAATCGAGAAATGGCTGAATTTGGGTTTGCTGCCTGAGAAGATATGGACAATTGAAAACTCAAACTCAGCTAAACCGGACACCAATTTATGAACCCAGGTGGATACGCCGCCGGTAGCATAGGGATAGGTCCCTTCCAATATCAAACAAATTTTTGTCATGGCTCCGTCACTTCCATTTTTTCCAGATGATAAGTTCTGTGCCCACATCCCTGGGGAAATATTGAACCCCGTCCATTAATTTATTGATAAGGAAAATTCCATACCCCCCCGGCGCTGCTTTTGTCAAATCTGGCGGCTGGTACTCGAGCAGATTCATGGGTTCGCCAAAGTCGCGAAGCGATAGCTGCACTCGCGCTTCATCCACACAAACTGTAATCCGAACAGGTTTCACCGCCTCGTTTTGGTAAGCATATTTAAAAATATTGCTTAAGGCTTCGGTAATCGCAAGTCGAATACCAAGTGAAATTTCTTCACCAACCTGAAAAGCTTGTAATTGTTCGTCAACCCAACCCCGCATCTCCGGTATTTTATGCAGCTCGCCGTCAAAATTTTTTGCGCGTATTTTTTTTTTCATAAACATCCATGTTTATTATGACGCCATCGATGCTGGCGCTTTATGTCGCTGAAAATTATCGGATATTGGTATTCGATACCTTTGCATCGACTGTTGTCCCAAAAGCAAACACCATTCCAACAGTTTAAAAACAATTATTGATTAAAGACAGCAGTGTTTGCGGGATATATTTTTTGACGTAGTAATTTGATTTACATATAATTAAAGTGCCATC
>DSAU01000527.1 GCA_011046315.1 bacterium | reverse complement strand
TGGTGGAAATCTCGCAGGGAGAGACAACCATCCGGACCTACCGTAGCTACCAGATAAGCAGGCATGGTAATGAATTAACTGTAATCGAAAAACGATCCAGCCGACCGGCTGAGATTCGACTGGTTTTTGACAGAATAACTGAATAAAATTTAGCTCAAGAGGTGAGATTATGAAAAAAATTATGATCTGGATTACAATGCTGGGGCTGATGGCTGGCGCAGGGTTTTCGCAAATCGACCATCAAATGTATGTGATGAAACTGGGTGAAAACTGGGAAATTCAGGGCGATTTACCGGTTCATGCCATGATGGTTAGCTTGCAGGGGGTGGCAAACCAGGATGCGCCCCGATTATATTTTCTTTATCCCAAAGATTGGGATTTTAAATTTTCCGAACCGCTGCTGGATTATTACCGCGAGTCCAGGAATATGCAGTTTCAGCAACTGAATTCAGCCGAAGATGCGCTTTCACGGCTGGCTCGTTATGCCAGCGGTTATATTGTTTGGGATAAACAAGTTCGGACGTCGCTGATCGTTGCTTTTACGGTCGCCGGTTTGACTAAATCGATAGTTGTTTCCGAAGAGTTGATTCCGTTGGTTAAAAAGTTCGGGCTGGAGCCAACGACCGATTTTCGCGATAAATTCAGCAACCTGAGTGATTACGAAATCTATAAATGGGCATACGATGAGTATTGGGACGAATGCAGCAAGGATTATCTGGTTTATATGGGAGGGCACGCCGGAAAAGTCATGAAACCAGGAGTGGCAGATTTCGGCATCCTCAAGGGCGCATTTTTCACCGATGCATCGACCGATCCGGCGGATACGCTGGAATATCAATTTGCCAATCGCATTTTTCGCGAGATGAAGCCCATGTCATTGGTAATGGGCTGGCACTCTTATGCAAAAGACCTGGAAGCCCAGCACGTCAGTTTAGCGTCGAGTTATGCGCTGCGGGTTGAGGGACTTCATACTTTGCCCAATATGAGTTTTAATCATCAGATTCCGACCACGCCAGGATACAAATTTAAAAACAATCACAATCTCATCGATGGAGAAAAATATATTCCGGAGAAAAAAGTTTACCTTTCCTGCATTCAAACCGATTGTCTCGGGCTGGGTGCCTGGACCGAACCCGGGCGCGGGGATATTCCCTACGGCTGGGAAGTTACCATGAACTGGGTCTGGCTGGCACCGGCAATGATGCAATATTTTTATGATATGGCAACGCCCAACGACTATTTTATCGGTGCGCTTGGAGGTCCGGGATATGTGTATCCGCGATCAGTTCCCAAAGAATATTTACCGGACATGATCGAAAAAGCCTATCAATTGATGAAGCAATTGGATCTAAATGTTTTTGAAATTATGGAGCATACCAATTACTGGAAAACCGATGGTGTGGATGATGATGTTCCCCGCGATTTGGTTGAAGCTTTTTGTCAGGGCATGCCGGATGCAATTGGGTTTGTGAATGGCTATCGTCCGGCTCATACCTTTGCAGTGATCGATGGTAAACCTTTTATTTCGTACGATTATTATCTCTCTGAAAACAGAGACGAAACCGAAGCCGCCTATGATCTGATGGAATTAGCCAACCTGAATCAGCAGCGACCTTATTTTTTGTTGTTGCATGTGCGCGAATTCGGGCATATTGAGTTTGTCAAAAGGATTTTAGCTAAATTGGGTCCGGAATTTGAGTTGCTGCCATTGGATGTGTTTTTAAAAATGGCAGCAGCGAATCCCACTTTTCAAACGCGCTTTGCCAGATAGTTACTTTGAAAATCAATGTTGCAATCCGGAAGAAAGTCTCCGTGAGCAGCGTTAGTTTTTTGCATGTCAGTGTAAAATTTGGGTGCGATGAATTAAAATTTTTCTTAACTTGAATTATTCACAAATTTGGGCTGAAGCCCAACTAATAGAACAATTGGCTAACCCCAGCTTTAAAGCTGGGTTAGCCAAAATCTGCATAACAGTTGGACTTTAGTCCAGAATTATTAAGTTTAAGAATAATTTAAGTTCAAAACAGAAAAGGTGTTTTTTTTATGACAATACAACCCATCAGAGAAAAGTGGAAAGGTGCGATGAGCGACCGCGAACGGTTTGTAAATCAACTGAATTACAAATCTTTTGACCGCTGTTTTAATATGGAGTTTGGGTATTGGGAAGAAAATTTTCATCAATGGAAAATATTTCGTGATAATGGTATCAAAACTAACGATCAGGCGGATCAATTTTTTAATTTTGATAAAATTAAAGTTATCGAGGGAAACTGGTGGATGAATCCGGTTTTTCAAAATCAGCTTATCGAAGAAACCGACACCACCAAAATTATGATCAATTCCGATGGTGTTTTTGAAGAGATTCCCAGAGATGGACATGAGGCTCTGCCGCGATATATCAGATCATCGGTTTCCACTCCCGAAGATTGGAAACGCATCAAGACAGAAAGGTTTCGACTGGATGATCCCGAGCGCCAATTGAATATTGAACAACTGAAAAAAGAACATCCGGAGGATCGTGACTATCCGCTGGGTATTCACACCGGCTCGATGATCGGCAAGATTCGGGATTTGCTCTCGTTCGAGGGTCTGGCGTATGCGATCTATGATTATCCGGATATGGTGGAGGATATGGTGGAAACCTGTTGCCGGATTGTGGAAGATTTACTGGATCAATTGCTGCCTCATTTTAGCTTTGACTTTGCAGCGGGCTGGGAGGATATAGCCTTTAAAAATGGACCGATTGTTTCAGTGGATTTTTTCAAAACCGTGATCGTTCCGCGCTATCAGCGGATCAAGAAGAAATTGGCGGCAGACGGTGTGGGCCTCTGGTACATCGATTGCGACGGGGATGTGCGCCCATTGCTGCCATATTTTCTCGAAGCCGGCGTCAATTGTATGTTTCCCCATGAGGTCAATGGATCTGGTTTTCCCGGCGACTTATTGGATCAGTATGGTCCCGAATTGAGAATTATGGGCGGTGTGGATAAAATGGAGTTGATTAAAGGAAAAGATGCCATCAAAAAATATTTGGAAAGCATACTTCCCTGGGTAGAAAAAGGCGGCTTTATTCCTTTTTGCGATC
The DNA here is from genome assembly GCA_011046315.1 of bacterium. Classification (GTDB taxonomy): domain Bacteria; phylum Zhuqueibacterota; class Zhuqueibacteria; order Thermofontimicrobiales; family Thermofontimicrobiaceae; genus Kaytiofontadaptatus. The sequence goes on along the minus strand of DSAU01000527.1, from coordinate 13,167 downwards.
ACCGTTGCCCTCCGGATGTAACTGAAGAGGACTATCTCTACTATTCGGACTTGAAAGAACAACTGTTTGGAATGGGTTGAATTTGATCTGATTGATGTTGAGCAGAATATAATTTTATCATTTAGTAGAATAAATATCACCGGAAATTTTTGAGGTAAAAATGAACAGCCGGGAAAGAGTTAAAACTGCACTGAATCACAAATCTCCCGATCGGGTGCCGGTGGATTTCGGCGGTACCGGTGTTACCGGTATGCATGTATCGTGTGTTGCCGGTCTGCGGGATTATTACGAGTTGGAAAAAAAGCCGGTAAAAGTTATCGAACCTTATCAAATGCTGGGCGAAATTGATTCAGAGTTGATTGAGCTCTTCGGTATCGACACCGAACCTATGAATTCACGAAGTACCATGTTTGGGTTCCGGAATGAGAATTGGAAACAGTTCCGGCTGCCGTGGGGACAGGAGGTGTTGGTCTCCGAGGAGTTCAACGTAACCCGGGACTCTGATGGTTCGCTGGTGATTTATCCGGAGGGTGATGTTACTGCGCCAGCCAGCGGTCGGATGCCTGTGGGGAGCTATTTTTTCGATACCATTGTTCGGCAGGAATCTGTTGATGATGAAAAGTTGAATCCCGAGGACAATCTGGAAGAATTCAAACTGCTGTCGCAAAATGATTTGGAATATTATGCAGCAGAAAACAAACGCGCCGCCAAAACTGGCCGAGCTGTGGTCGGTGGTATGGGCGGTACCAGCTTCGGCGATATTGCCATGGTGCCGGCGCCGTTTCTCAAACATCCAAAAGGCATCCGCGACATTGAGGAATGGTATGTTTCGACAGCAATTCGACGTGAATACATTCACCAGATTTTTTCCCGGCAATCTGAAATTACACTGCAGAATTTGGAAAAATTTTACACAGCGGTTGGCGATACTTTGGATGTGTTTTTTGTATGTGGCACTGATTTCGGCACCCAGACATCGAGCTTTTGTTCGGTAGAAACCTATCTCGAACTTTATGCGCCCTATTATAAAATAATTAATGGTTGGATTCATAAAAATACAAACTGGAAGACATTTAAGCATTCTTGTGGCGCCGTTGAAAAATTTCTTCCCCATTTTATCGAGTCCGGGTTTGATGTGCTCAATCCGGTGCAATGCTCTGCTGCCGGGATGTCGCCGCAGCATTTGAAGGAGAATTACGGTGAGAGTATCGTGTTCTGGGGCGGTGGCATCGATACTCAAAAAACACTCCCATTCGGTAAGCCGGATGATGTGCGATGTGAAGTACTGCAGCGATGCGAGATTTTTGCGCCCAACGGCGGATTTATCTTTAACGCAATTCATAATATTCAAGCAAAGACACCGGTAGAAAATATTGTCGCAATGTTTGATGCGTTGAAAGAATTTAATGGTAGTTAGTTATTTGATCGTATCAGAATTTCAAAGATTTGGCAAAACCAAAAAATAGACCACTGATTTCATAGCGCAGCAAGCTGCAATTAAAAATTAAAAATGTAAAATTAAAAATGGAAAGAATCTATAGAAGATTTTTTTTCCAAAAAAACAAAAATTTAACCTGTAATACTTTAGTGCATTGAACTGCAATAATATTTTGAACCACAGATTTTAACAAATTATTTTTTTATATTTGTAAGGTTAATAGAATTGTTGGTGTAATTGCTCTAAAACCTTATTGCAAAAAAATGCAAGATTAGATTTGTAATAGAATAGATGACACCGATTTTTATCTGTGAAATCAGCGAAATCTTGTGGTCGTTTTTATCGATTATTTTGCGAAGCTTAGTTCGTATTAATGCACAGCAGGCTCTGGATTAGCTATGGTAAAACTAATGCATGAAAACTGAGGAAGATGAAATATTCAGGAAGATACAAGCTATTCGACATAAACCGGATCGAGACCTTTTCGCTCGGTTCGCGGATCAATAAAGTCAAGCTTGAAAATCTGGTCTTTCCAGAAAAGATCAAGTCGCAGCGAATTGAAGTTCCGGCTCAAATTCTCGAAAAAGTGGAGGCTGTCGCAGCGGAGATCGTAGCGGCTCGTGTTCAGCAAAAACCGGTGGTGCTGTTTACCGGAGCACATCTCATCAAAAACGGACTCGCACGGTTGATCGTGGAGCTTGTAAAAAAAGGGATGTTTACGCTGGTCGCAGGAAATACCGCCACTGCGATTCATGACTTTGAGCTGGCGCTGATTGGTGAAACCAGTGAACATGTCCCCAACGCCCTGGGCAGGGGACAATTTGGGATGGCGTATGAATTTGCTTATATTAATTCCGCGATTCGGGTTGGTTTTGAAAAAGGTTTGGGCCTGGGTGAAACGCTTGGCAGGATGATGACCGATGTCCCTTTTAAAAACAGCATTGTCGATCCCCTTGCGCATGAGGATTCGCCGCGAGACTTTTGTTGCACCGAAGTCAGTATAGCGGCTGCATGTTACAATTATCACATCCCGTTTACCGTTCACTGCGGCATTGGTGTGGATGTGATTGATCAGCATCCTTCATTTGATGGCGCAGCAAAAGGTGGTTGCTCGGCGCGCGATTTTCTCATTTTCACTAATGAGATAACTCGCTTTCAGCAAGGTGGTGTGTTTATTAATGTTGGCAGCGCTGTGCAGGGTCCTGAAGTATTGCTCAAAGCTGTTTCGATGGCGGCAAATTCAGGCAAAGCTCCCCGGGAAATTATATGCGCTGATTTTGATTTACGCGTTTATAGTCCGGAAAAAATGGCTGATGAATGTTCGCCCGGATATTATTTCCGCGATCAGAAGACCGTTGTCACCAGAGTTCCCACAGCGTTTGGCGGCAGAGGGTATTATATCTGCGGTAATCAAAAGTTGACAATCCCTTTGCTTTATCAAAAGATTTCCCAATTATACGCTGATGAACTGGAATGCAGTTAACGGAGATTGTAAATGAAAGTAGAACGGGTCAAAGAAATATTAGCTCAAATTCGACAGATAAAGGTTGGAGTGTATGGAGATTTCTGTCTGGATGTCTATTGGATGCTCGACCCGCGCGGATCAGAAATATCGGCTGAAACCGGCTTACCTGGGCTGGCGGTTTCCAAACAGTGGTATCGCCTCGGTGGCGCATCGAATGTGGTTGCAAACCTGATGGCACTGCAACCGGCTGCTGTCAGCGTTGTAGGAGTGATCGGCGATGATGTCTTTGCAAGGGAGCTGTTGCGCCAGTTGCAGCTATTGAATGTGGATGTGAGCCGACTGGTAATTCAAGCTGAAAAGTTCGATACCTACGCTTTTTGCAAACGAATTCTGGAAAACCAGGAAATCAGGCGAATTGATTTCGGTTTTTTTAATCAACGGAGTTTAGATACTGACCAGCGGATCGTAGAAAATTTGTATTCAGTGATACCCAATATCGATGTTTTGATAATCAACCAGCAGATACCTGGCAGTTTTACCAATGATTCTTTTATTGATCAACTTAACAAATTAACAGAAGATTATCCTGATAAAATTATTTTGGTGGATTCCCGTCATTTTGCTCACCGTTTTCATCATGTTTATCTCAAAACCAATGATATGGAAGTGGCTTGGTTGAATAATGTTCGGCTGGAACCGGATCAGATGATTTCGATAAATGATATTCGAAAATTTACGGATACGATCTATTCTAAACAAAAAAAGCCGATCTTCATAACTCGCGGCGCACATGGTTTGGTGGTGCGCGATGAAAGTGGTTTTTATCAAGTTCCTGGCATCCAGTTGTTGAACAAGATAGATCCTGTTGGCGCTGGCGATACGGTAATGAGTGCGTTGGCTTGTTGTCTGGCAACCGGTGCAGCGCCGGTAGAAGCCGCTGTTTTTGCTAATTTTGCCGCGGCGGTTACGGTTCAAAAATTATTTCAGACCGGAACCGCTTCGCCAGAAGAGATTATTTCAATTGCATCTGACCCGGATTATATCTATCAACCCGAGCTGGCTGAGGATATTCGCCATGCCCGCTATTATCAGAATACTGAAATTGAAGTGTGTTGTAATCTTTCGGATGTTGAATGGGGAAAAATTCGGCATGCAGTGTTTGACCATGACGGAACCATTAGCTCGCTGCGTCAGGGATGGGAAGAAATTATGGAATTGATGATGATCAAAGCGATTCTTGGCGATCAGTATGAAACCGCTGATGAAACACTCTATCACAAAGTCCGAAGTCGTGTGCTTGAATACATCGACAAATCAACCGGGATTCAGACCATTCTTCAAATGGAAGCGCTGGTTGAGCTGGTCAGAGAGTTTGGTATTGTCAGGGCAGAGCAGGTGTTGGATAAATTTCAATATAAAGCGATTTATAATGAAGAGTTGTTGAAAATGGTTCACCGCCGGTTGGAAAAGCTGCAGCGGGGTGAATTGGATGTGGCGGATTTTACCATCAAGGGCGCGGTCGATTTTGTGAAAGAGTTGAACGCCCGCGGAGTAACGTTGTATCTGGCGAGCGGTACTGATGCTGAAGATGTTGCCGCCGAAGCCCGGGCGCTGGGCTATGATGCACTTTTTAACGGCGGGATTTACGGCGCTGTTGGTGATGTAAAAAAATATTCCAAAAAAATAGTGATTGAGCGAATACTTTCGAACAATCGGTTGAGCGGCCCAGAATTGGCGGTCTTTGGGGACGGTCCGGTGGAAATACGCGAAGCGCGAAAACATCATGGGATCGCTGTCGCGGTTGCCAGTGATGAATTGCGTCGCTATGGATTGAAGCCGGAAAAGCGAACGCGGTTGATACATGGCGGCGCTCATCTGGTTGTGCCCGATTTTTCTCAGCGGGAGAAACTGCTGGAATTTTTATTCAAAAATAAACAGGTTGATTGATAAATATCAGTTTGAATGATTGCTTAACGCAAAAATAATTGTAGAGGAGATTGTTGTGAATTTTGATGTCGGAAAGGCAGTTCGTATGAGCGATATCATCGACGCGGCTGACGGTAGAGGGTTGATTATCGATACAACGTTATCGTCGGTTGTTGGTGCGTTACCAGGGTTGGAAGATTTTGCAACTGCTATTGTGAAGATCAATCAAAGCTGTGACGGGTTGATAATCAATCCGGGGCAGGCTGAGCATCATGCGTCGTTGCTTGGCGGAAAACATCGCGCAGCGCCAATTATTCGCCTGGACTGGACCAATGCATATCGGGACGAAACATTTTGTCTGCCAGCGACAGAGGTGAAACGATTGATGATCAGCAACGCTGAGGATGCGTTCAGCCTTGGTGCATCTGCGGTGGTTGCCAGTTTCCTGATGGGGTACGGAGATGATTTTGAGGCGACCAATATCCAGGACCTTTCCTTTCTGGCACGTGAATGTTATCCGCTTTCACTGCCGTTGTGGATTGACATCCGGACTGTTGGTGAAAAAGTCAGCGAAATTAATTTTGAGGAAAGTATCAAACTGGGCGCCTCGTTCATGCAGGAATTGGGCGCTGATGGACTGATTATACCCCAATGTCTCTTAGCAACCTGTCGCTACGTTTGTGAATGGATGCAAATTCCGGTACTGGTTCGTTTAAAACAGACACCAACAGCCGAGCAATTGTCAGAAATTATGCATTCGGGCGCTGCGGGTGCTGTCCTGCCGGAGTCATTGTTTGCGCTTTCGGATTACCCTCAACAAGTCAATGAGCTCTATTTTGAGATACACCAAGGAAGGAGAGCGTGATGGAAATGACATCCGGGAAAAGAGCCCGTTTCAATCGGTTGTTCAATCCGGTTGATGGAAGAGCTGTTTGTGTCGCTGCTGACCACGGTTGGATGTCTGATCCGACGCCGAATGTTGTTGAATTGGAGCGAATTTTAAAACAGGTCGTTGAAGGTGGGGCAGACGGAATATTGATCAGTTTTGGAACGGCGCTGCGCCTGGGCCACATTTTGCGAGGCAAAAACTCACCGGCAATGCTCATTCGCGCCGATTGGATGAACATGCCCCGGCTTGGCGGCTCGAATGTCAGCAATGTACTGCCCGCGGTTAATTTTAAAAAGATCGCCACTTCGTTTGCAACAGACGCATTGCTTGTGGGGGCGTCCGCGATAACGATTTATTATTTTATCGGTTATGGGGATGAATTTGAGCGGATAAATCTGGAGCAGGCAGCGCTGTTTGCCCGGCAGTGCCGGCAGGTGGGACTGCCGCTGATTATCGAACCAATGGCAGTGGGTGGCATGGTAACCGGTGTGAACATTGCAGAAATTTTGATTGCTTCAGGCCGGATTGCTGCTGAAATCGGCGCTGACGCGCTGAAAATTCCCTACACAGGTGATGTGAAAACTTTCAAAACATTGGTGGAACAGGCTGGGATTCCGGTGCTGGTTCTCGGCGGAGCAAAATCGGATGTTCCGCGAGATGCTCTCGAACTGGTCGATGAAGCGCTGCAAGCCGGCGCCGCCGGAACCGTTTTCGGGCGCAATGTTACCAAAGCCAAAGACCCCCGGAAAATGGTGGCTGATATTTGCGCATTGGTGCATGGCGGAAAAACAATCAGCAACATTCTCAATGAAAAACGGGATGGATTTTTTCGGCTCAAGACTATTCCGGAAAATTGCATCGGTTGCCGGCTCTGCCAAATCGCTTGCGAAAGAAGCCATGAAAAAGGATACGGCCAGAATAAATCCCGGCTTCAGATCAAATTTCCGGAAATCGGTGATGAACTTTGTAATTTTAAACCGGTTGTATGTACCCTCTGCGGAAAATGTGTCAAAGCCTGCCAACCCAATGCTTTGACCATCAGTGCAACTGGTCATCTGACACTGGATCGGGAAAAGTGCACCAATTGCAGTGATTGCGCCATAGCCTGTCCCTTCGATGTTATTTTAATTGATGATGAAGGTTTTCCCATTATTTGCGATTTATGCCAGGGCGATCCCCAATGTGTAAAATGGTGCAAGCAGAATGCCGTTGTTACTGTTCCGCTTAAAAAATTACCCGGTCGACTTTAGTCAATTGAGAGGTCGCCTATTTTTGCAGGGCAATCGTTGCTTTTTTTAATAATTTTATGAGCAGGAGTTTATATGTCGTTAACAAATCGTGGTTATATGAACAAACTTCTAAAAATCGATCTGACTCGCCAGTCAGTCCTCAGCGAAAAGCTGGACGAGAACGTGATGCAGCATTTTCTGGGCGGAAAGGGATTGGGAACTTACTTGTTGTATCGTGGATTAAAAGCTCACACCGCTCCGCTTTCTCCGGACAATATGTTGATTTTAGCAGTGGGACCGCTTACCGGAACCAACGCTCCGACTTCGGGCAGATTCTGTGTGATGTGTAAAAGTCCGGCAACCGGCACCATTTCCGATGCCTATTGCGGTGGATTTTTCGGATCGACTTTGAAGTACGCTGGCTATGACGCAATTGTCATCAGCGGCGCTGCGAGCTCGCCGATAAAAATTATTATCGATAATGATAATGTCAGCCTTGAAGATGCATCTGAACTATCCGGAGAAAAAGTCCAGCAAACCAATATCGCATTACGGAAAAAATATGGGGAGGATATTCAATCCGTAGTTATCGGACCGGCAGGAGAGCGATTGTCGCCGATTTCGGGCATGTTCAGTGGTGTGCGAACAGCCGGGCGCGGCGGGGTCGGCGCAGTAATGGGGTCAAAAAAGCTGAAAGCTATTGTGGTTCGTGGCAGCAAGGGAGTTGTGGTGGCTGACAGGGAACAGTTTGAAGAAGCGGTGTGGATTGCTCATCGTGCGCTTCGTATGAGCAGCCAGATTAAACGATTGAAGGACATCGGCACCGCCAACATTATCAAACTGGTAAATGCGGCCGGCGCTCTACCGACACGTAATTTTCAACTGGGTCAATTTGATAGAACCGATGACCTCTCTGGTGAAATCTGGCGACAGAAATACTGGAAAAAAGACATCGCATGCTTTGGTTGCCCCATTGCCTGTTCAAAAATTGCTTTTTCAGAAAAATACCGGACCACCATTGACGGTCCTGATTACGAAACCATTTTCGCATTGGGTACCAATTGCGGCGTTTACGACCATGAAGCAATTTTTTATGGAAATTACCTCTGCGACGCGTATGGTGTGGACACCATCAGTGTTGGAAATATTATCGGATTTGTAATGGAGCTGTTTCAGCGTGGATTAGCCACCAGGGATGATTTCGATGGTATCGAAGCCCGGTGGGGAGACGGCGACGCTTTGGTGAGGTTGATCGAAAAGATCGGCAAAGGCGAAGGCGTTGGCGAGCTGTTGCAGCAGGGTGTCAGAGCGATCAGTCAGCATTTTCCGGGTAGTGAGGACTTTGCCATGCAGGTCAAGGGATTGGAAATGCCGGGCTATCTGCCGAGAGCGGCAAAAGGGATCGGATTGAGCTATGCAATTTCAGAGCGCGGCGCCTGTCATCTGCGCGGTTCGCCCTTGAGTGAAATTCTGGGCGGGGCGGAGCCGCTGACCACCAGCGGAAAAGCGGCGCTGTTCAAATCAAATCAATTGGATTCAACCGTAGTAAACACGCTTATTCTGTGCTATTTTGTGAAGTTCGGATTGACGTTGAAAGAAATTTTTCAGATGGTAACGCCGGCTACCGGTTTTGATTTTCAGCATCCCAGAGACCTGGAGCATATTGGTGAAAGGATTATTACCTTATGCCGAATGTTCAATTTAAGAGAAGGCTTTTCCAATAAAGATGATGTTTTGCCGAAGCGATCGCTGGCAGAACCACTGCCGTCAGGCCCCGCAAAAGGGCAGGTGGTGGATCTGGACACGATGCGCGCTGAATACTATCAGTTGATGGGATGGGATGAGCAGGGCGTACCCAAACCAGAGACACTGGACGGTTTGGGGTTGAGTGAAATTCTATAAAAGTCCAATCTGATCTGATAAAAAAACCGAACTAATTGAAAGAGGAAAAACCATGCAAATTTTCGGTCAAAATTTATCGAGACGCGAGCTTGAGGCGCGGCTTGGATCTATCGAGAATGTAATTGGTGTTCGACGAATAGAGCTGCAAGAAGGTCAGCAAGCTGGAGTGGAAATGGCTCATGTCCGAACTGGCGCCGGGCTCAGTTATTACGTGAATCTGTCCCGCGCTCTGGATATTGGCTTGACGGAATTTTGCGGCACGCCAATTAGCTGGCAATCGGTCAATGGCGAAACTCACCCGAGCTATTTTGAGCCGGAAGGAACAGGGTGGCTGCGCAGTGCCGCCGGTGGGCTGTTGATGAGCTGTGGTTTAACCCAGGTGGGTGCTCCCTGTGAGGATCAGGGGGAAAAGTTGGGAATTCATGGAAGGATTCATCATTTACCGGCAAGCCAGATCGCAGCCGAAGCCCACTGGCGTGGTGAGAAATACCAGATGAGGGTCAGCGGCGTGATCAATGAAAACCGTATTTTTGGAGAGAATATCAAATTGACACGTGAGATCATCAGCTATCTTGGCGAAAACCGGATTATTATCCAGGATCGGATCGAAAATGTCGGCTTTCAATCGACCCCACACATGGTGCTTTATCACTTTAATTTTGGCTTTCCGCTAATGTCGGAAAAAACACAGATCCATTTTCCATCAAAACGTGTTGTGCCGAGAGAACCAGACTTGCCGATTCAAGGCTATGATCAATATCAGGTCCCGGAAATCGATTATCCGGAACGGGTTTATTATCACCAGGATTTAGAACTCTGTGATGAAAAACACGCTTGCGTAGAAATCGACAACCCGCAATTCCCGGTAGGAATCGGTAAGGGCAGTTTTCCGCTGAAGGTCAGGTTGCGCTGGGAAACCAGCTGGCTGGATCGACTCATTCAGTGGAAAATGCCTGGCGCCGGTGTTTATGCGCTGGGGGTTGAGCCATCGAATTGTTTTGTCGGGGGGCGTGTTGCCGAGCGGGAACGCGGAAGTTTGCAGATGATCGAACCCGGCGAAAGAAGGGACTATGGTTTAGAAATTATAATCGAATAATTTAATGAATAAGTGGGAGAAGCCATGGAAAAATATGAAATAAAATTGAAAGATATTACACTGCCTTTATATTCACTCAATACAATAATCATTGGCAGCGGTGCAGCCTCTTTGAGCGCTGCGGTCAATTTAGTGGAAATGGGGCAGTCGGATATTGCCATTGTCACCGATCAATGGGGGGGCGGCACTTCAAATAATACCGGCTCTGATAAACAGACCTATTATAAGCTGTCGCTTGCAGGTGAGATGGCGGATTCGCCGCGTGATATGGCGAAAGACCTGTTCAACGGCGGTTGTATGCACGGTGATATTGCATTGTGCGAGGCGCAGAATTCGGTTCAGGCATTTTTAAATCTGGTGCGGCTTGGCGTTCCTTTTCCGCACGACCGTTATGGCGCTTTTGTGGGTTATAAAACCGATCACGATCCCCGACAGCGCGCCACTTCCGCCGGACCTTTGACGTCCCATCTGATGTTTGCGGCACTGGCGCGAGAGGTGAGAGCAAAAAATATCCCCCTGTTTGACCAGCATCAAATTATCGGGCTGCTCACTGATGAGAACTCCAACCAGAAAAAAGTTATCGGCGCGCTTGCACTCAACAAAAAACGGTTGCAGGAGGATAATTTTGGACTGGTTGTTTTTAACGCTCGAAATGTCATCCTGGGTACTGGCGGACCTGCCGGAATCTACAAAACATCGGTCTATCCGGAAAGTCAGTTGGGGTCCAGTGGGCTGGCTTTTGAAATCGGGGCGATCGGCAACAACCTGACTGAATGGCAATATGGACTGGCATCGATCAAATTCCGCTGGAATCTATCCGGCACTTATCAACAGGTGATACCACGTTATGTTTCAACCGATCCCGCCGGTGGAGACGAACGTGAATTTTTAAATGATTACTTTCCAGATATGGGCACATTAGCGACTGCCATTTTTCTCAAAGGTTATCAGTGGCCCTTCGATCCCAGAAAAGTTATGAACTACGGCTCATCGCTGATCGATATTTTAGTGTATCAGGAGACGGTCATCAACGGCAGAAGAGTCTTTCTGGATTTTCAACGCAATCCGAGCGGCGCTGGTGTTTTGGAGGATTTTTCATTTGATCTGTTGGGAGCAGAAGCATATACTTACCTTGAAAAATCTGGCGCGTTGTTCGGCACCCCGATCGAGCGTCTATCTAAAATGAATCAACCGGCAATTGATCTGTACCGAACCCATGGAATTGATATCAGCCGGGAATATTTGGAAATTGCAGTATGTGCGCAACACAATAATGGCGGTTTAAAAGGAAACATCTGGTGGGAATCGAACATTCAGCATTTATTCCCGGTTGGCGAGGTGAACGGTACCCACGGGGTGTATCGTCCCGGTGGTTCGGCGCTGAATTCGGGACAGGTTGGCGCTTTACGCGCCGCGTTGTTTATCTCAAAAAGATACAACCAACCTCCAGCAGATCGCGATAATTTCCTGGACCTTGTGCTGCCTCAGCTTGAACAAAAATATGAAAAGGTTAAGCAGGCTGTAAATTCAAATACCAACGACGAATCTTTCCATTCCAATGTCCGAGACGAAATTCAACAACGGATGTCCGAAGCCGGCGCGCACATTAGAAGCCTTGAAAAAATTCAGCAAGCAACAACAGAAGCCTGGGCACTTTATGGTCGGCTGAAAACAAATATCAGTGTAACTTCAGTTCAGGAGCTTCCGATGTTGTTTCGAAATATGGACTTGTGCTTAACCCACGCCATCTATTTGGAAGCAATGTTGGAATATTTGACCAAAGACGGAAAAAGCCGGGGTTCTTATCTGGTGATGGAGCCGTCCGGTGATAAACCCTGTGCCCAACTGGGAGACCATTGGAAATTCAGTTTGACAGAGACTGATGCTTTAATGAATCAAAAAATACTTGAAATTTCTCTTGATAAAAATGGCAGGGTCAATAAAGATTGGGTTGAGATTCGACCGATTCCTGACGAAGATATCTGGTTTGAAAATGTTTGGAACGAATATCTGAAAGATAATATTGTCAAATAGTGGTTGAATTTTTTTTAGTGATGAGGAGGAGAACCGAGCATGCGAAGGGGAATCGTTTCCGCAGGAAATTTTATCATCGATCATGTGAAAACGATCTCGCACTGGCCTGAGCGCGGTATGTTGGCGGACATCCTTGATGAACAGATCGGTTCCGGCGGCGGCGCCTATAATGTTCTCATCGATCTGGCAAAAATGGAAGCAGACTTGCCGCTTTATGCGGTCGGTATAATCGGGCAGGATTCAGATGGCGACGCCATTGAAGCTGAACTCGAAGGTTACGAAATCCGGACTGATTTTTTGCTGCGCACATCAAAAGCGCCGACTTCCTACACTGACGTGATGGCTGAATTAGGTGGAAGATCGCGAACATTTTTTCACTGCCGCGGCGCCAACAGCATGCTCGATGTTGCTCATTTTGAAGGGATCGATTGCGAAGCCAAAATATTTTATCTGGGTTACCTGCTGTTGCTCGACCGTCTGGATGCGCCAGACCCTGATTTGGGGGCGCGAGCTGCTCGTGTGTTGAAAATGATGGCTGATCGGGATTTTCTCACCGCGGTTGATTTGGTGTCAATTCAAAACCGAAAAGCGCCGGAAGTGGTATGCCCATGTTTGCCTTTTATTGATTATCTTATCATAAATGAGATCGAGGCGGGTAATGTCACCGGCTTCAAAATTCGCAGCAGTGATCAGTCAATCAATGTTGAAAATTTGAAAAAAGCGGCGCGGGCGCTCATTGATCAGGGGATACGAAAACTGGTGGTAATCCATGTTCCTGAAGGCGCATTTGCAATGCTGCCCGGCCATAAATGTATATTTGAGCCATCCTTTGAAATCGCGACGGAAGATATCCGCGGCGCTACTGGCGCGGGTGATGCTTTTTGCGCAGGATTACTCTATTGCTTGCATGAGAATAAACCCATCGAATTCAGTTTGAAATTCGCCAACAGCTCAGCACTATTCAATCTCACCCATGAAACAGCGACTGGCGGCGCAGTAGCACTCGAAAAAATATTGGCTTACTTGAAGGTCGGGCAGCAGAAAAAATCAATTTTTAGCGAGGAGCTTTCAGACAATATTTGTAATTAAACAATGAGCAATAGTAGAGCCATTTAACTTATTGTTATTTCACAGCATCCCAACTCAGCCGGAGCATCGCATTCTACCTTCTTTAAAAAGGACAAATTG
>DSAU01000308.1 GCA_011046315.1 bacterium | reverse complement strand
TTAGTTAACACTATTTCAACAACCCGCCCTTCTGATAAATTTCCAACTGCACATTAGAAAAAGGCTCTCCCTGCACGGTTTGTTTCTTATCGATTCTGTGAATTTCTCCGGTTTCGAAATCGACTTTGATTTCTTCACCGTCTTTAATGTCGGTTTTGGTGAGTTCAGCTCGCATAATCGGCATTCCCGCATTGATTGCGTTTCGCTCGTAAATCGCGCCAAAGGACTCCGCAATGATCAGTGAAATACCGAGGCTTTTAAAACAATCTACTGCCTGCTGGCGGGAACTGCCGGCGCCGAAATTTTTACCGGTTACAATGATGTCACCCGGTTTTGCTTTTTGTGAAAAAGCTTCCCATCCCTCAAGATTATCAAATGTATATTGTCCCATTTCGTTGATGTCGGTGACTGCTAAATATTTATTATGATAGATCATGTCTGTGTCGATATTATCCTGACGGATCACCCGGACCCTGCCTTTGACCGTGGTCGGCTTTTGTTCGGCCGGGGCTGCTATCTCACTTTTTGCCCGTTCTTTGTGTTTGGTGACACCTTTTCGAAAGAGCACCGGATCGCGGGGAATGCGTTTGGCAGTGGTGATAATTCCCGACACCGCTGAAGCCGCAACTGTCGCCGGAGAAGCCAGATAGACCTGACCTTTTCCCTGCTTGCCGGTGAAATTTCTGTTTCCGGTACTGATGGTAATTTCGCCCGGACCATTCTGTCCTATTTGTCCGTTGGCACAACCTGCGCAACCGGCGTTTCCGATCAGGGCGCCGGATTTTTTAAAAATTTCGATGATACCTTCATCCAGACAGCGCTGCCAGACTTTATTGGTTGCAGGCACAATTTTTAATACCACACCGGGCGCTACTTTTCTGCCATTGAGCACACTGGCTGCCGCAACCATATCTTCATACCGCCCATTCGTACAGGAACCAATAAAAGCAGAATCGATTTTCACATCCGATAGATCACATGCAGGCACAACATCCTCCGGATGTCCGGGACGAGAGATTTGCGGCTCCAATCCGTCGATGTCCACAACCATTTCATTTTCATAATGCGCATCCGGATCAGCATAAACCGGCGCGATCTTCCGTTTGGCAGCGTGAATGCAGTAATCAACAACCTCCTGATTCGGCGGAAAAAGCAAGATAATACCGCCCATCTCCGTGTTCATGGAGGCAATAGTAATCCGGTCGGACAGGCTTAATTTTTCGACAAAGTCACCGTAAACTTCTGTTGCGAATCCGAGCAGTCCGTTGGCGCCGGTAACTTGCAAAATTGCCAGCGCGATGTCCTTTGCTGAAGCCTGTGGCGCCGGTTTTCCCTTTAATGTTAATTTCATGGTTGGCGGCACCTTGAACCAGATTTTTCCGTTTGCCCAGGCTGCTGCAATGTCCTGGTCGCCCATTCCTTGACCAAATGCAGCTATCGCGCCCATGATGTTGGCGTGGGAGTCTGTCGAGATAAAAGTATCGCCAGGACCAACCAACCCATTTTCTATCGCAAGGTGTGTCCCGATACCACTGTCGATATCGTACACTCTAATCCCTTGTTCGCGAGCGAACAGACGACAGATATGCTGATTAGTGGCATATTTTTGATCTGAACCACCAGGGTTACAATCAAAAGTAAAGAACGTTTTTTTCGGATCATTGATCTTTAATTGATTGTCCTGAATGTTTTTAACGACATTGGCGCCACCAAAATCCCGCGCTACTCTTGCATCAATTTTAACATCTGCAATATCTCCCGGTTTGACCTGTTTGTCGCTGTGCGCTGAAATAATTTTTTCAATGATGGTCTGTCCCATTACCGCCTCCAGTTGAAAAATGTTCGCTGAGTTGTAAATTCAAAATTCATAAAAAATATAAGAAAAAAATAACATTAAAGCAATGAGAAAAGTATCTGATTAGATTTATTCTGTCAAATATTGGATTGGCCTGTTTTTTTTCAATCATGCAACTCATTGTCAACAACAACATTTCTCTTTGAATCTAATGAGCACACAACTCAAAAATCTGTGAAATAAAAGATGGATAAAAAACATCAAATCGAACAGGTTCCTTTAGTTAACCTGATTAATAAACTGAGATACGACTGCTAAAAAATATTATGACTTGACTTTTAAAAATTATTGCATTATTTTAGATTAATATCAACAAATTAGTTAATTGGTGTTGAAGCGAAATGTCATGGAAGAGAAAAGCACTGCTCAAATTGATCACCATTTCGACATAAAAGCCGAAACATTTTCTCAATGGGCGCATAAGGCGGTCGACTGGATCATTAATTATCTGGAAAACATGAACCGCTATCCGGTGTTATCGTCCGTAGCACCAGGCGATATCAGGTCAAAACTGCCCGCCATGCCTCCGGAGCAAGAGGAAAGTTTTGAAAAAATTTTTAACGACTTTGAAAAAATTATTATACCAGGTATCACTCACTGGAACCACCCACGATTTTTTGCCTATTTTTCAATCACGGGTGCCTACCCCGGCGTTATCGCGGAAATGTTGTCAGCGGCGCTCAATGTTAATGCCATGCTTTGGAAAACATCGCCATCGGCCACAGAACTTGAGGAGGTAACGCTCAACTGGTTGCGTCAAATGCTCGGTTTACCCGAAACGTTTGACGCGATTATTAACGACACAGCTTCAGTGGGCAGCCTATGTGCTATGGCTGCGGCACGCGAATATGCCGGATTACATATTCGAGAAAAGGGAATGGCGGGGTTGCCAGCGTTGACGATTTATACCTCGAACCAGGCGCATTCCTCAATTGAAAAGGGCGCCATTATTCTGGGCATCGGAAAAGACAACGTCCGCAAAATTAATATCAATGATCGCTTTGAAATGCGGACTGAGCTGCTAACGGCAGCGATTGAAAAGGACATTGCTGCCGGCAAAAAACCAATCTGCATTATTGGAACTATTGGAACCACATCAACCACCAGCATTGATCCGATTGAAAGGATTGCCGATATCTGTGAACATTATAACCTCTGGTTTCACATTGATGCTGCTTATGGCGGCGCTGCGGCGATACTGCCAGAATATCGATCCATTTTTTCAGGCTGGCAGCGAGCTGATTCAATCATTGTGAACCCTCACAAGTGGTTGTTCACCCCCATTGATTGCAGCGTGTTGTTCTGTAGAAAGCCGGAAGTGTTAAAAGCTGCTTTCAGCCTGATACCGGAATATTTGCGTACCAGAGAAGATGATGCGGTTAAAAATTTCATGGATTACGGAGTAGCGCTCGGAAGGCGGTTTCGCTCCCTTAAATTGTGGATGATAATACGCGCCCTGGGAACGTTTAAAATCCAACACGTTATCAGAGAACATATCGCCTTTGCCGGTAAACTTCGAAAGATGATTGAATTACATCCCAATTTTGAGTTACTGGCGCCAACGCCCTTCAGCACACTGGTTTTTCGTTTTGCAAAATCCGGTTTGGATCAGGATCGACTCAATCAATTGAATCAAGAATTGCTCGATGCTGTTAATGCCACCGGCGAAGTTTTCCTGTCTCACACTGTGCTTAATAGCAAATTCACCATTCGATTGGCGATTGGAAACATCAAAACAACCTGGGTAGATGTTGAAAGGGCGTGGGAAATTCTTCAGCAAAAAGCTGATGAATTGAATAATTAAGCGTTACGCCTGGTTAGCTGAAATTCTTTTTCATTGTTTCGCTTTTGGTTAAATATTAAATCCTTATGATAATAATGTTGTCGAAAAAAACAACGAGGATACGCACTATCAATGATCCGATCACATTATTTTTACTTTTTAATGCATAATATAGCTGCTCGGTTTTGGAAACACAAAATGCCGCTGCTTGCAAGCTTTAAAATAACCTATCGCTGTAATTTAAAGTGTCGTAGCTGTCCATTTTGGCGAATGGCGCCAATGCAAATTTCCTACAGCGATGCTTTGCAGATCATGGATGAATTGTTTGCCCGGGGTGTGCGGTTGTTAATATTTGAAGGGGGAGAACCGTTTCTGTGGAAGGATGGTGAATATTCGCTGGATCAACTGGTTCAGTACGCCCGGCAACGATTTTTTCGGGTGGGGATCACAACTAATGGATTGTTGCCTCTGAAATCACCGGCTGATATTATCTGGGTCAGTATCGATGGGCTCAAACAAACGCATGAAGCCAACCGGGGAGTTTGCTTCGATAAAATTATGCACAACATCGACAGCTCATCGCACCCCCGTATTTTTGCCAACATCACGATCAACAAGCTCAATTACCAGGAAATTCCGGCCCTGATTAAATTTCTCGATAAAAAAGTAAGGGGCATTACAATTCAATTTTACTATCCATTCCCAAATTCTGAAGACCTGGCGCTTTCAAATTCCGAGAGAAAGGCAGTGCTGGAAAAATTGATCGGCCTGAAAAAGAACGGCTACCCAATTCTCGATTCGATATCAGTGCTGGAAGCGCTAAAAGACAACCAGTGGCGCTGTCACGACTGGCTGATTGCTAGCGCTGAACCAGATGGACGCATTAATATCGGCTGTTATCTAAAAGATCGTGCAGAAATCTCCTGCGATCAGTGTGGGTTTGCAGCGCATGCAGAAATTTCAAAAGCTTTCGAATGGAACTGGGAAGCAATCTCGGTCGGGAAAAGGACGTTTAATTTCAGAGTGGTTTAATTTCAGGTTTTTCGAATCTTTACTATCACAAAAAAAATTAAGGGAGGGTTCAATATGCAAAAACGATTGTTTTT
This sequence comes from bacterium, assembly GCA_011046315.1. Classification (GTDB taxonomy): domain Bacteria; phylum Zhuqueibacterota; class Zhuqueibacteria; order Thermofontimicrobiales; family Thermofontimicrobiaceae; genus Kaytiofontadaptatus. Next base: position 11,625 of record DSAU01000308.1, on the reverse strand, counting down.
ATTGCTTGTTATCGTGACTATATTGGTTTTATCTTGCTCGAGTGACAACGAAGAGGCGAAACAATTCCCTGAAATCCAACCCTATGAAACCGGTTATCTCAAAGTTTCAGATCTTCACGAAATTTTTTACCAGCTTGGCGGCACTCCAGAAGGAAAGGCGGTAATGGTGCTTCACGGCGGTCCAGGCGCTGGCTGTTCTCCCGGCTATTTCCGTTACTTCAATCCGGAGAAATTCCACATTGTGCTGCACGACCAACGCGGATCAGGACAGAGTAAACCGTATGCAGAATTGAAAGAGAACACAACCCCAAATTTGGTCGAGGACATTGAAAAATTGAGAATACATCTCGGATTGGGCAAGGTCATTTTATTCGGCGGTTCCTGGGGCTCCACATTAGCGTTAGCGTATGCCGAGACCTATCCTCAAAATGTCGAAGGCATGATTCTGCGCGGCGTGTTCACTGCCCGAAAAAGCGAGATCGACCATTTCTATCACGGCGGTGTGGCCCAGTATTTTCCGGCGGCTTTTTACGAACTGCAAAGCTACATGGATCAACCGGAAGAGATGAATTACCATCAGCAATTATCTGAAAAGATGAAAAGTGAAGACGAAGCAATCCGTAATAAATATGCGCGCGCCTGGGCAAAATACGAAGGCAAAATCGCTTTTCTCAACATGCCGGATGAGCGGCTCAATGTCATTTTGGATCAATGGCCTTACCTGGCGTTTTCTGTCATCGAAAATCATTACATGGCAAAGGGCTGTTTTCTGGAAGAAAGTCAACTAATGAACAATACCGATAAAATTAAACACATCAAAACGATTTTGGTGAACGGACGCTACGATGTTATCTGTCCGCCGATTACAGCCTATGAATTGCATCAGAAACTGGATAATTCGCAACTGGTCATTGTTGAACAAACCGGGCATTCGGCGAGTGAGCCGGGGATTGAAAAAGCGCTCGTTAAAGCGGTAAAGGAATTTATTTTGTAAAAATCAACAGCCCTCGAAGCACCATCAATAAAAAGGTTCTATTGATTAGGTAAAGTTGGAATTCAAAATATAATTTAGGCGATACATTATTTAACAAAAAACTATAAATGAATGGAGGTTAGCAAATGAAAAAAAGTTTTTGGGGTCTATTGAAAATTACCGGATTAGTACTGGCAGTGATGCTGGTTATCCTTTTCAATTCAGGTTATGCGCAGCTTGACAGCCGCAGCGAAATTCTAATTCCCGACATTCTCGGTTATCAAACTATGAAATGCGATTTTCATTTGCACACGGTTTTTTCTGACGGAACGGTCTGGCCACCGGTTCGGGTTCAGGAAGCCTGGAGCGAAGGATTGGATGCAATTTCCATCAGCGATCATCTGGAATATCTGCCTCATAAGCAAGACCTGGTATCCGACCATAACCGATCGTATGAAATCGCCAGAGCAGCTGCCGAGGAGCTGGGAATTATCCTGATCCGTGGATGCGAAATTACCAGACCCATGCCGCCAGGTCACTTCAATGCAATTTTTATCGAAGATGCCAATACAATCCACCAGGAAGATTGGCGTGATGCAATCAAAGCAGCCAATGCTCAGGGCGCATTTATTTTTTGGAACCATCCCGGCTGGAAAGCTCAGGCGCCGGATGGAGCCAAATGGCTGCCGGAGCATAGCGAATTGTTTGAAAAAAAATTTTTTCAGGGGATCGAGATTGTTAACTTCTATGACTATTATCCCACGGTTCACAAGTGGGCGTTGGACAAGAATTTAACAATGGTCGGAAATTCGGACAGCCACAATCCAACCGCTTACGAACACGATTTCGAAAAAGGGGAACATCGACCGATGACGTTGGTTTTTGCCGAAGCTCGAACTGCTCAAGCCATCAAACAGGCGTTGCTGGAACGGCGAACCGCAGTCTATTTCGAAAATAAATTAATTGGTGAACAAAAATATTTACAGCCGATTTTTAAAGCGGCAGTGAAAATACAAAACAAGGAAATCAGCATTCGGGGTAAAGGACGTGCCAGCTTGCAAATTCATAACAATTCTGATCTGACATTTGAACTTTCAGCGATTAAAACACTATCAGAGCTGACATTTTCCGAAAGATTGACCTTGCCGGCGCGTAAGACCACCATTTTGCAACTTAAAGGAACAGCGGACAATGTTGCAGAAAGCAAAAATATAGAGCTGCCCTATCAGGTGGAAAATTTATTGATTGAGCCAGGCAAGGGACTTCCGATCTCCCTGCCGGTTCGTGTCAATTTTATCGCGGCTGAAAAACAAAAGATGGAATACTGATGCCATCGCTTGATGATCTGATTATTTGACAGATGATAATTTTTTATCATAGCGCCACCTATTTTTGATATGGTTACAAATAGATCGATGGCACCCGTCTAAAATTTCCAAAGATGATTCAGATATTACCATAGGCTCTAAAAATTTCTGTTGTAATTTTTTCTCAACGAAAATTCAGGATTATCACAAAATGTCAAACTTGTTGCAATGGCGGAAACAATTTCCTATTCTGGATAAAACGGTCTATCTCATCAGCAACTCACTTGGAGCAATGCCCAAAGCTGTTTATGACAACCTGAGAATGTACGCCGATATCTGGTCAACGAGCGGGGTTCGCGCCTGGGATGAATGCTGGTGGGAATTCATCGGTGAGATCGGTAATATTTTAGCGGACATTATCAATGCGCCTAAAAACACGGTATCCATGCACCAAAATGTGACCATTGCCGAAGCAGCGGTGTTGTCCTGTTTCGATTTTACTGGTAAAAAGAATAAAATTGTGTACAGCGATATGAACTTCCCGTCGGTGATGTATCTGTATCAGCAGCGGACAAAAGACGGCGCACGCATCAAAACCGTAAAGTCCGAAGACGGCATCACGGTTACCACTCAAAAAATGGTGGATGCCATCGACGACAGCACGCTGCTGGTGCCGATTTCGCATGTGCTTTTTAAAAGCGGATACATCCAGAACGTCAAACCAATTATCGAAAAATCGCATCAGGTTGGTGCCCATGTCATTTTGGACACCTACCAGTCCGTTGGCACGGTTCCGGTGGATGTGCAGGAATTAAATGTGGATTTTGTAGTCGGCGGATCGATCAAATGGCTCTGCGGCGGGCCTGGCGCAGCCTATCTTTATGTCCGCCCTGACCTGGGAGCAAAACTGCAGCCCCGAATAACCGGCTGGATGGCACACGCGACGCCGTTCGCATTCGAGCAAAAAATGCGCTTCACCGATAATGTCGCTTTTAAATTTCTCAACGGCTCTCCTCATCTGCCAGCGCTCTATGCAGTTAAAGCTGGATATGAAATTATTCGTGAAATCGGAGTAGCAAATATCCGCCAACGTTCCCTTCAACTCACCAAACGGATTATCCAAAAAGCACAGGAGCTCGGTTTTCAAATCAACAGTCCGCTCGATTCCGAAAAACGTGGTGGAACGGTAGTTGTCCAAATGAAAAACAGCGAGCAGATTTCAAAAGAATTGCTGAAGCGTGATTTTCTGATCGACTGGCGCCCGGATGCCGGGATTCGGATATCGCCGCATTTTTATAATACGGAGAAAGAGGTGGATGCGATAATGGGTGAGATTTGGGCGATATTAAATAACAGCGAATGAAAAATGTATTGCATTTAAGTTGAAAATTTGTGATATTTATGTTTGAATAAACAGGGAGAATATTTATGGAAACAATTGAAGAAAAAATCCAAAATTTGCCCCCTGACTTGAAACAGGAAGCAATGGATTTTATCGAATTTTTGATTCAGAAAAAAATGACTCGGCAAAAAAAAGCTCCAACCCTGGATTGGATTGGTGGATTGAAAGAATTTAAGAATCAGTACAAATCGATTGAGTTGCAGAAAAAAGCGCTGGAATGGAGAAGATGATGATTCTCATTGACACAAATATATTCCTTGAAGCATTGCTGGAACAGGATCGAACACCAGAAGTGAGATCCTTTTTTGAAACAATCGATTTGGATAATTCTTACATCACCGACTTTTCATTCTATCGGCTTAATTCTGTTCCGATTAGAAAAGAATGAACTGTTTAATATTTTTATAGAAGATTTGGTTCAAAACGGTATGGGGATTTTATCACTAAAAGAAAGCGAACTGTTGCGCCTGAATGAAATAGCGAAAAAATTCAATTTAGATTTCGATGATGCTTATCAATATGTCTGCGCAGTGAAAAAGATACTATTAAGCTTTATTGGGGATAACGACTGCTATCCATTTGAAAAAAAAGGACCAATTCTTTCAATCCTTTCAAAACAAAAATTTGATAAGGTCTATTTGCTCTACAATAAAGAAAGCTATCTCAAGCCGGCTTCAGATATTTTCTGCTATTGTGAAATCCACTTTCCGGAAATAACCATTGTTTATCAGGAAGCGCCTGCAATAAATCCAACAGATTATAACACCGTCTATCCCTCAATGTACAAAGCTGTCAAAGAAATTATCAAACAAAATAAAAGTGCCAACTATACAATTTCGCTGACGTCGGGCACACCAACCATGCATGCCTGCTGGATTTTTTTGCAGCAGGGCGGCGTGATAAAAGCGAATTTGATTCAAATATCGAGAGATGGAATTATCTCGGAGGTAAATTTCAATCTGGATGATTTCCCACACATCAAAAAAGTCGGTTCAATTAAAACAGAAATTTCAAGACTGGCGCGAGAAAACGTTCAATTGAAACAGCGGTTGAAATTACAGTACGATCACATAATCGGAGAATGCCCGGAAATTCTTAAAGTCAAAGAACAAATTCAACTTTTTTCAGAAACACCCATTCCAATTTTTATCAGCGGAGAGACCGGCACCGGAAAAGAGCTGGTCGCCGAAGCCATCCATTTCAATAGCCAGCGAAAAGAGAACCGATTTGTCCCGATCAACTGCGGCGCTATCCCGGCAAATCTTTTTGAAAGCGAATTGTTTGGCCATAAAAAAGGCGCTTTCACCGGCGCGATTGCTGAAAAAGAAGGCAAGTTTATGTTAGCTGACAAAGGCACGATATTTTTAGATGAGATTGTTGATTTACCTTTGGACATGCAGGTGAAGTTGCTGCGCGTTTTGCAGGAAGGTGTTTTTATTCCAGTCGGAGCAACGCGGGAAATCAAAGTTGATGTGCGTGTGATTTCTGCGACCAATCAGGATATCAAAAAAGCCGTCAAAGAAGGAAAATTCCGCGAAGACCTGTTTTACAGATTAGTCCATACAGAGATCAATTTGCCGCCGCTTCGACTGCGGGGTAATGATAAAATTTTAATCGCAAATCATATTATGCAGCAGTTGAACCATAAATACGGAACAGTAAAAACTTTAACTGAATCAGCTATGTCAAAATTATTAGCCTACGATTGGCCAGGGAACATTCGTCAACTAAAAAACTGTTTGGAAACCGGCTATCAATACACAGACGATAAAATCGAAGCTCGCCATCTGAATTTCATCGATATCGAAAGCCAATCAACAAAAATCGAAATTTCGAACCAGGGCGTTGATCTTGATAATGAAATCCTGCCCCTATACTACCATGCCGCTCTCGAAAAAACCAACGGAAACGCAGAGCAAGCGGCAAAGCTGCTGAAATTGGAGCCGCATACTTTTCGGGCCAGGTTGCGGAAGTTGAAGGGTAAAGATTTTTACGGAGAACGGTAAAATATTTTACGCTTATTAAAATTCAGCTTCCACATGGAACCATTGACAACTATTTTTATTTTAATTGGATAGACAAACTTCGCGAATTTTGGCACAATATTGGATACTGTTGAATCAAAGAGAACTCAAATTTCTTTAAAAAAAATGTGGACTTTAAAATGAACACCAACAAAGAAAAATCTGCCAAAGAAAGCGATAAAAATAAAACCACCGCCTCTGCAAAAGACTGCGCCAAATTATACTTCGAGCTAGCGAAGCAATACCAGCAAAACAACAAAGTCGCTGAAGCCATTGCCGAATATAACAAAGCGATCGAACTTGAACCTGAAAATCCTGAATTCTACTTTCAGCGTGGATTAAGCTATTTAACTACCAAAGAAATTGAGAAGTTCTTGGAAGATTTTTCCACTGCAAAAAAAATTGATCCGGATGGTGAATTCTCGAAAAAAGTTGATCAATTTTACCAAGATTTTTATAATTTGAGAATTGAACAGTTAACCGCTGAAATTAAGCAAGATAATTTAAATGCTTCGCTTTATTCCTCAATCGGAAATTGCTTTTATTTTCAGGTATGAAATAAATTTTTGTCCAGCTTGTTGTCATTGAAAAAGGAGACTCCTGCATTCGCAGGAGTGACAGTTGAATGGTTATGGTTGAGTCTAATGATCATAAGCGAAAAAGTCAAGCTAAAAATCCAGCTATAGAAAAAGCGGAGTTTATCAGCAGCAGAATAAATGAAGCGCGCCGGCTGTGTCTGTCAAATAACAGCCGGCGCGATAATCCGATCTTTAGTTATTAAAAAAATGTTTCTGTCTTTCGGGGTTTTGCATTATTTTAATTTATCGCGCTGCAAATTCCATTTTACCCAATCGGTTTGCTCGTCTTGATCGGTCAGGCTGAAATCGCTAACATTTTTAATATTTCCCCGTTTGTCCAGTATTATCTTCTGCATGTTTCTGACAATATAAACCCATTCATCCAGCGAAACCTCTCTGGGTCCGGGCACCTCATGCGGTCCCGGCACTTCATGCACGCCGATAATTCGCGGCGTCAAATTCGTCTTCTCGGGCGCATTGGTGATTTTGACTTCGCCGTTGTATACTTTTAATTGGGTTGAAGAGTCAGCGCTAACGCTCATTCTCAACACAGTGCCGGTAATTGCCGCAACCGCCACCGGCGCTGAAATATCGAATTTTGACTCTTTATCCTTTTTGTTTATCTTTGCCCAAACATCGCCCTGTTCAATATTTATTTGGGTTTCGCTTTTCTTTGTTTTTGTTTCTTCGTAAAGTTTGATAATGTCGATGATTGTTTCCGGCGCCATGCGAACAATATCGAGCTCTAAAAGTTGCAGTTCTGCTCTAGACCGGACATAAGTGCGAACCCGGTCTCCGCTCAATACAGAGCTGTTGATTTGTGCCGGCTGCCAGTCTTGATCTTCCAATTGCTTTTTTCGAACCCTGCCGTCGCTGTATTTGATCAGTCCCTTCTTATCTTTAGTATCAGCCTGTTGTTTCAATTCAGCAAACGAGAATATTACTCCGAAGCTTAACATCAGCAACAGAATCACAGCGCTGAGCTTTGCGGTAAAATTTTTCTTATCCATGACTTTTCCTTTCACGGTTTAAATATATTTCTCCGGAAAATAACGTGTAAAAATAATGTCACCCAATCGTAACGCTTCTTTTGAAAAGGGCTTAATTAATCGGACATTCAACTCGCGATCTATTGTTTCTTTTGCCTGCTTCCAACTGTCGATTTTTTCCAGGCGATCAATAAACTTCTCATATTCTTTTTCAGAATTATTGAAAATGCGTTTCACAAAAAACTTTTTGTTTTTTTCATCGATAATCAACCACAACGATTCTAATGGACCATCGGGTTGTTTTTCGATCATTTTCCGATCAATCACCATATCCAGCGGGTCTTTATCCACATTGGTGACAATGACAACCCGGTTGTTGCACTCTTCTAATGGCTCTGGTTTATCGCCAGCCGACAGCGTTAAAAAACTATCAATATCATCTTCCGCTGATATTTCATCAGACAACTTACCATCTTTGCTAAAATTATCTAAAACAGTAACGATGCTATCAATATCGATCGTTTCTTGTTCATAGTCATCGAACGGAGAGATATATTCCGGCAGATTGCGTTCGGATAACAGTAGTTTGACTATTTCAATTTTAATCTGTTGGCTGTTATAGCCGCGGATCATTCCCAAAAAATCAGAGAATTTTTGAACTTCAGAAATGAAAGCCGAAATAAAATTTTGTTGCTGAAAAGCCTCTCGGGTTGATTTAATCAGAATTTTTCTAAAATCCTCTTTGACAATGTGATATTGGTCAAATTCTTTCACATTATCGATCAACTTTTTTATAAAGATGCGGTCATCATCCAGCCCCTCTAAAATGTGCAAAATTTCACTGCTAACGCGATCAGATTTTTTGTGATAAAAAATGTTAATCAGAGTGCTAATTGGTCTAACCAGCAGATCGAATTGAAAGCTAACGGTTTTATCGATGATCTCACATAATTCCTCTCGCGGAAAAATGGTGGCTTCTTCAATCGCTTTGATTAAAGAATGTTTGAGCTGATTAATTTTTTGATATTCAAAATCAAACCGTTTCGAGTTTTTAAATTGGACCGGTTCCTCGGTATGTACCAACTTACGAACCTCGTTTTGCAGATAATTTTTTAAGAACGAGGGAATTTTCTCTTCCAAAAGCTCTTTGTATAAAACCTGATTTTTCTTTCCAATGATGCGCTCGCGAACCGTAGCGGCTAATAGTTGCTTTTCAATCTCCCCGATGGTTGCTGCCATGATGAATCCCCAACTCAAAAAAGATAAAATATTTGCCCCATTAATCCGCTTTATAAATACCGGTAAGCACCGTTATTGACAAAGCAGATTAACCTTAATTTTACCTCGTTTTACTTGCAAAAAAACATTGATCAAAAGTTACTGCAAAGTTTACCGATATAACGGATAAACTCTGGCGATTGCTTCGCTCGTGATGACATTGCTATGGCTAAATTGATCAGGAAGCGCTGTACCAGCACGACTATTCTTCCTCTTTTATAATGCGCGCAACATCCCCGATTTTGTCACTACCATTCAGGCGAATCAAACGGATTCCTTGAGTTGCTCTTCCTGTCATTCGAATTTTGTGAACCGACTGTCGAATAACTTTTCCACTGGTGGTAATAATCATGATATCATCGTCTTCACTAACATCTATTATTGCCACCATTTTTCCCACCCTCTCGGTTGTGTTAACGGTTACAACTCCTTTACCTCCGCGACGGGTGATCCGGTAATCTTTGATCGGAGTTCGTTTTCCAAAACCTTTTTCAGTAACGACAAATATCGTTGAATCCTTTTGGACCGTTATCATCCCGATAACCCTGTCGCCTGAGACTAAATGAATACCTGCAACTCCGGCTGCCTGTCGCCCCATTTTTCTTACATCAGATTCATAAAAACGGATCGCTTTGCCCAGATAGGTAGCTAATACAACTTCCTGATTTCCGTCAGATATTTTAGCGGCGATTAAGTCGTCATCCTTATTAATATTGATCGCATTAATTCCGACTTTTCTCGGATTTCCAAAAGCAGACAATATAGTTTTTTTTACCAATCCTTTTTTAGTCGCCATGATTACATAGTGCTGATCGTCAAAATCTTTGACGTTTACAATTCCTCTTATTTGTTCGTTCTTTTGGATGTTAATTAAATTAACGATAGATCTTCCTTTAGAGCCCTTTCCTGCTTGAGGAATTTCATGGACTTTGAGCCAGTAACATCGTCCCCAATTAGTAAAAAACATGATGTGATGGTGAGTTGATGCTATGAACAAATGTTCGATAAAATCATTATCGCGGGTGGTTACTCCAGATGAACCGGTGCCACCTCGTGTCTGACGTCGATAGGCGGAAACCGGGAACCTTTTAATGAATCCCTTATGAGAGATGGTAATCACCATATCCTCTTCAGCGATCATGTCTTCAATGGAAAACTCTTCGGTTTCACCGATAATTTCTGTGCGCCGCGGATCAGCATACTTTTCATTCAGGGCAATCAATTCTTCTTTAATGATCTGCATGCGCATGGGTTTGCTGGCAAGAATGGCTTTGAGTTTATCAATCAACTTGATGGTTGCCAGATATTCCTCTTCAATTTTCTTTCTTTCCAACCCGGTCAATCGTTGCAACCGCATATCGAGTATTGCTTGCGACTGTATTTCAGAAAGTTTGAAGGTTTTCATTAAATTTTGTTTTGCTGTTTCCGGATTTCTGGATTTTTTGATTATCGCAATTATTTCATCAATATTATCCAGGGCAATTTTCAATCCTTCCAAAATATGGGCGCGCTTTTCCGCTTTATCCAATTCATATTTGGTGCGGCGAACAATGACGTCATGTCTGAAATTTATAAAGGGTTGCAATATTTGTCTCAAGTTCAACACATTGGGCACACCATCTACCAATGCTAACATGATGACGCCAAAAGTTACTTGCATTTGCGTATGTTTATAAAGTTGATTCAGTATCACATGCGGTTGCGCATCCCGCCGCAGATCGAGAACAATCCTCATACCATCGCGGTCAGATTCATCGCGGATTTCAGTAATTCCATCAATTTTTCGCTCATTAACCAGCGCCGCCATTTTTTCAATCAAATTGGCTTTGTTGACCATGTAGGGGATTTCGGTGATAATGATTTTATCTTTTCCGACCCGGGTAGTTTCGATATTAGCCCGCGCTCGTATTGTGATCCGTCCGCGGCCGGTGCGATAGGCTTCATCAATTCCCTCCCGACCGTAAATAATCGCTCCGGTGGGAAAATCAGGACCGTTAATAATCTGTATCAGAGTTTCGATTTTGATTTCCGGATCATCAATCAACGCTATCAAAGTATTAATTACTTCTGATAGATTATGCGGAGGAATATTCGTCGCCATGCCCACCGCAATACCGGAAGCGCCATTAACCAGCAGCGTTGGCAAAATAGAGGGTAAAACTGTCGGTTCCTTCAAGGACTCATCAAAGTTGGGTACAAATTTTACAGTGTCCTTGTCGAGATCGCGCAAAAGCTCCTCAGCGATTGGCGCCAATTTAGCTTCAGTATAACGCATCGCCGCCGGTGAATCGCCGTCGACTGAACCAAAATTTCCCTGCCCTTTGACGAGCGGATATCGTAACGAAAAATCTTGCACCATTCGAACCATAGTGTCGTATACCGCACTGTCGCCATGGGGATGATACTTTCCTAAAACCTCTCCTACAATTCTGGCGCTCTTTTTGAACGCCGCATTGGGTCGCAGCCCAAGTTCATGCATTCCAAACAGCACCCGTCGATGAACCGGTTTCAAACCATCTCGGACATCGGGAAGAGCGCGAGATACAATCACTGACATCGAATAATCGATGTAAGAATCTTTCATTTCTTCTTCTATGTAAACCGGAATCACTTTGTCTTTTCTTAGTTCCATCTTTTCGTTCTCTCTTGAAACATTTTTCTTAGTTACCCATTATCAAATTTAACTGAATCGGTATTAACAATTATCCCATCAATGCGTCTAAAATCTTTCACATTTAAAGTGTAAATATTGTTAATCTGGCGTTCTTTCATCCAGGCGCCGATGTAGGCATCGACAAAATCAATGTTCAAATAGTAAAAATCATCTATCGCCTGTAATAAAATATCCCTTTCTTCAAATTCAAAAGCTTTTGACGCCACAATAGCACTGACCGACTCGTCAATTTTATCTTTTGAAAATTTGTAAAATGATAGAAGCGTCCATATAATTTCAGCAATCACTAACGAATTTGAAACAAGGATTACCTCGTTATTAAGCGATTTCTGAATTAGTTTTTCGAGTAAAATAGCTTTTTCAGGGATATCATTTGTTAGGTAGCGAAGAAAAATATTTG
>DSAU01000515.1 GCA_011046315.1 bacterium | reverse complement strand
GACCCGGTTCAAGTCCTGCAGCGATATCTTCAAATTGATACAACCGACAGCCAAAACGACGATAAAGTTTGTCATTTCTGGGGGGACATTTTTTCCGCTTTTAATGTCCGCAATCGAATTGTTCGCAGTGGAAATTTTCACAACTTTGAAACATTGATCAACGCCAACAAGTCCGAGAAAATCCTTTTTCAAAATCATCTGGATGTGGTACCAGCTACGGCGCAAACCTGGAATTTCGATCCATTTGGCGGTGTGATTCACGATGGTTTTCTCTACGGCAGGGGCGCATTGGACATGAAATCGATTAGCGTCATGCAGGCGTATGCGTTTTTGCGGTTGGTCCATGAAAATCATCCACGCAAAGCTATGTTGAAATTTTGCTCGCTGGTTCAGGAAGAGACCACTTCGGAACATGGCGCTCGATTTTATGTTGAACACTTAAAACAACATGGTTACCAAAATCTGATCGTTCTTGGCGAGGGTGGTTTTGGGGTGACTATAACCGACGTTTTTGACGGCATCCTGTTTTTATACGAAGCTGAACAAAAGGGACTTCTCTGGATTACAGTCACAGTGCATTCTACCGGAGGGCACGGTTCAATCGGAGGAAAAACCAGGCGCAAAAATCCGATAATCCGCGCCGCCAAGGTTGCGCAAAAATTGAGCAGTTTTGCTTTTCCGATCAAGTTAGAACGATCGGTAATCACTTTTATCGAAATGCTGCTGAATAACAGCAGCAGCAAGCTCATCCGAGCAGTCTCCATCATACCGTTCTTTAAAGCTTTCCTGTTTCGCACACGGTGGGGTTCAATTTTGCTGGATGTGTTGATTACCCGCATCAGTCGAATTCCTGAGCTGTTTCGCACTTCACTCAACGTAACCAATATTTCCACCGATAAAATTTCCGGAGTCAGCGATAGACCCGAGTTGCGACGCTCGTTGGTTCAACGCGTTTTTAAAACCAGGGGGCGAAGCCGGTTGCACCCGGTGACAACGCTGGGGGTGAATGTCGTCCCGACTTATGCGACGTTGACTTGCGATATTCGATTTAATTCCTATTATAATATTGAATCATTGCTCACCCAGTTAAAAAAGGTGTTGCCCAAAGATGCGGATTTGCGCATCATCAATAGTCAGGATTATTCCTCATCAGATTTTAGATTACTGCATGAAACAGTGACAACCGAATTGAAAAACATCTATGGTTCCAAAGCGTTGGCGTCACCGATACTTTTTATCGCCAGTTCGGATAATTATTTCTTCCGCAAGGCGGGACATCAAGCGTTTGGCTTTTCACCGATTATGGTGACTATGGATGACTTGCAGCGCATCCATGGTGATGATGAACGAATTGGCATTGCTGCATTTCGTAAGGGCTGTGAGGATTATTATTGCGTGATTAAATCGCTGTTGGATAAAATGAAATGAGATAAAGGAGATTTGGCATGTCGATCGTCGCAGGAGTAGATTTTGGCACGCTCAGCGTACGGGTTTCTATTTTCGATGATGAGCGCGGAAGACTGGGCGCTGCATCTGCTGGTTATGATTTGATTCGGAAAGAAGATGATCCGGATCATGCAACCCAACGCCAAAGCGATCAACTGATCGCTTTGGCGGCTGCCATGAAAAATGCGTTGCACAATGCCGGGGAAAACGGCAACCAGGTTGAAGCGTTGGCAATTGATACCACCGGCTCATCAGTGATCGTAGTAGACGACCAATTGAATCCCCTCGGAGATTATTATCTTTGGTGCGATCATCGCTCAAAAAAAGAAGCGGCAGAGATCACCCAAAAGGCGCACGAGCAGAGCCTGGAACACATCAAGTGGTGCGGCGGCGTCTATTCATCGGAGTGGGGACTGGCTAAAGTTTTGCATTGGCTGCACCACAACCCCGACAAACGGGAAGGCTTCGGCAGCGCTTTTGAGCACAGCGATTTGATTGTCGGGATTTTAACAGGGGCAAAACATCCCAATGAGATCAAGCGCAATATCTGCGCCGCAGGTCATAAATGGATGTGGAACAGCCATCTGGGTGGATTGCCGCCGGAATCCTTTCTGAAAAGCGTGGATCCTCTGCTGGCTGGGATTCGCGAAAAAGTTAGCGGAGAATATGCTGCGTCGTTGGAAATAGCAGGGAACCTTTGTCCGGAATGGGCGGAAAAATTGGGCTTAAAACCCGGCATTCCCATTCCAGTTGGCGCACTGGATGCCCACTGGGACGCCATCGGCGCCGGCATTCGCGAGGGGGATGTGGTCAATGTGGTCGGAACATCAACCTGCATCATGGCAATTGCCAAACAGGTCGAGTTGATTCCCGGCGTATCCGGCGTGGTGAAAGGGTCAATTCATCCCCATTATTATGGAATCGAGGCTGGATTATCCGCGGTCGGCGATATTTTTGACGCTATCGCTCGCAGAGCCGGCATTTCCGTGGGGAAAATCACTAAAGGACTTGAAAATTATAAAGGAGGGCAAACCGGTCTGCTTCGGTTTAGCTGGGACAATGGCGATCGCACCGTGTTGGTCAATCCAGATCTCAGCGGAATAACGTTCGGATGGACACTGAACACAACGGCTCAAGACGAATTTTTTGCCGCAATTGAGGGAACCGCTTTTCACACCCGGATTATCCTTGAACGAATGAAAGAATATGGCGCGCCCATTCATCGCATCATTAATGGCGGAGGAATCCCGCAAAAAAATGCTGCGTTGAATCAAGTCTATGCCAACGTGCTCAATGTACCGATTTTAGTGCCTGAACGCGAAGTGACCAGCCTGGGCTCGGCAATTTTCGCCTTTATGGCGGCAAACATCTTTGAAAGTATCGAAGCGGCGCAAGATCGTTTGTGTCCGAACTTCAGGATTTATCAACCGCAGCCTGAATCACGAAACGCTTACGAAAAGCTCTTTGCTCTCTATCGGAAACTGTATTTTGCCTTTGGCCAATACGAATCGATGTCGATCTGGATGGGCGATGTATTACCCCAGTTGCGGAAAATCGCCCAGCGCGTTCGACGAAATTAATCTCAATAAAAATTTAGTAGCGGCTCGTTTCAGCAATAATAATTGGAAAACAGATTGAATTTTGAAGCTTGAAAGCAACGGAGGATATTGTTGATTTATCGTGAATATGGGAAAACAGGTGTCAAATTATCGGTCATCGGTTTCGGTGGTATGCGGTTTGAGAATTCAGAAGATATCGAAACCAATGCTTCATTAGTGCAGTCGGCGTACAAAGCTGGTATCAATTATTTTGATACGGCGCCGCTATACGGTAACTCTGAAGACATTTTTGGCGCGGCATTCAAGGAGATGAAAAAGCATCGCGCGGAAAAGCCGTTTTATGTGTCCACAAAAACCAACCGGGAAAATCCGTCAGAAGCACGGGCGGATTTGGAAACATCTTTGCAAAGAATGGATCTGGATTATATCGATTTTTACCATGTCTGGTGCATTCTCCGGCCCGACATTTATCAACGTCGCAAACAAAACGGAATTTTGACCGCATTGGAAAAATTTCAGCAGGAAGGGTTGATCAAACATATTTGTGTTTCCACTCACATGACCGGGGCTGACATCGAGAATATGTTGCAAGACTATCCGTTTGACGGAATTCTGCTGGGATATTCAGTGATGAATTTCGCTTACCGTGAGTTGGGCATCGAAGCAGCCCACCGACTCAAGCGCGGCGTCGTGGTGATGAATCCACTGGGTGGCGGTATTATCCCGCAACATGCTGAACGGTTTGACTTCGCGCGAACCCAACAAGCTGAATCCGTGGTAGAAGCTGCGTTGCGTTTTTTGATCAACGATGAGCGTATGACAGTTGCATTGGTTGGAATGGGTAATCAAGATCACCTGAAGGAGGCTGTTCGCGCCGCTGATGGCTTTCACCCGATCCCTTCAGGAAAAATTTTCCGAATACGAAATCGCTTAAAAGATGGATTTAACGAGCTATGTACCGGTTGTCGCTACTGCGACGATTGTCCCCAGGGAATCCCGATACCACAACTGATGGACGTTTACAACCATCTGCTACTCAATCCGGATTCGTTTGCTATCCGTTTGAGTTTGCACTGGGGACTTTCGCTGGAAGAGGATTACGCGGCACGTTGCACAGAATGCGGGCAATGTGAGGAAAATTGTACCCAACAACTCCCAATCTGCGATCGGTTGAAAAAAATCCGTGAACAGGTCGAACATCATCTGGCAAGCCAGCAAAAATAGCAAACAAAACCGGAGCGATTTGAGATGAAATTAATCCAAAAAACAATCCTGCTTACCGGCGCCTCGACCGGGATCGGCAAAGAATTGGCAAGGCAATTGGCAACTCGTCAAAATCGGTTGTTTCTGCTTGCACGGCGTGAAGACCTTTTACGAGAGTTAGTCGAAACGCTGGATTATCCCCAGCTCGATCATCGCTATTTTGTTTGCGATGTTGCGGATAATCAGCAGGTGGAAAAATTGTGCAGTGATTTGTTACGCCAAAAAATAGCCTTTGACGTATTGATCTTTAACGCCGGAGTTGGTGAAACCTTTTTGGTGAATCATATTGATGAGCAAAATTTCCGCTACCTCTATGAAGTGAACATGATGAATATCATCACCTTTTTAAAAAACTTGCTCCCAGCAATGTTGGAGCAAGGCTCGGGCACAATTGCAACCATCAGCAGCTTTGCCGGCTGTCGCGGGATGCCGCGTTCGGCGTCCTATTCCTCAAGCAAAGCGGCGTTGTCAATATTTACAGAAAGTTTGAGGGTAGATTTGTGGAACTCCGGGATCAACGTTTCGCTGATTTTACCAGGATTTGTGAAAACTCCGATGACTGATAAAAATGATTTTCCCATGCCGTTTATGATCTCGGCAGAAAAAGCAGCGAAGTGTATCATCAAAGGACTGGAGAAGGAGAAAACAACAATTCCATTTCCTTTGAGGATGTGGCTAACGATTAAATTGGCGAAGTTGCTGCCGGACAAATTTTACGCCAACTTGATGCACGGCAGGAAATAATTTTTTTACCAATCTTTCATTTTTTTGATCGTCATAATTTTTATCCGAGTTGTGCCAGAGCTCAGAACCAATTATTCACCCACATATTAAATTGAGAAAGGGATAAAACTGATGCGTTTTATTAGAAAGTTACTTTTATTTTTGCTGTTGATGGCTGCCTGTTCTGATCGGGCAGATATTGGATTTCAATTTGCCTGGCTGTCTGATACTCATGTCGGCACTGCAACCGGCACCGAAGATTTGAGGCGGGCGGTCGCCGACATCAACAACCTGTCGGAAATTCATTTTGTAGTCCTGTCCGGCGATATCACCGAGTTGGGCAGCAATGCGGAGCTGGATACCGCCAAAACAATTTTGGATGAACTGAAAGCGCCCTATTTCATCATTCCGGGAAATCACGACACCAAATGGTCTGAATCAGGCTGTACTTATTTCAGTACTCTCTGGGGCAGTGATAAGTTTTCCTGCGAGTACCAAAACATCCGTTTTATCGGGATGCATCAGGGCCCGGTGATGCGAATGGGCGACGGTCATTTTGCGCCTGAGGATATTCGTTGGCTGGATATTCAATTGCGTAATACTGATTCGAAGCAGCCGATTATTTTTGTCACCCACTATCCGCTGAACAACACAATTACAAACTGGTTTGAGGTGCTGGACAGGCTCAAACAACACAATGTACAGGTTGTTTTGTTTGGTCATGGTCATCGAAACCGAATTTACGATTTGGAAGGTATAACCGGCTTGATGGGGCGATCCAGTTTGCGGCGCAACCAGGCTTCGGGAGGTTATAATATCGTCCGGGTCAGCAGTGATAGTTTACACTTTTTTGAACGTATTACCATGCAGGAAACCAACGACGCCTGGTTTAAAACAGCGATCGAGCAACGAGATTATCTTTCGGATACGACCCACTACGAACGGCCGTCTTTTATCGAAAATGAAAAATATGAGGATGTGCAAGTACGCTGGATGTTTGATACTGATTATACCATCGCCGCATCACCTGCGGTCTGGGAAGATTACGTGGTCGCTGGCAATAGCAACGGAGATATTTACTGTCTATACGTTGAAGACGGCACCATCATTTGGAAATTTAAAGCAGGGAAGGGTGTTTTTTCACCGCCGGAAATTGCTGAACAGCGTGTTGTTTTTGGCGCCAATGATGGTTATGTGTATTGTTTGAATGTAGTGGATGGGAAACTTGTCTGGCGCTTTAAAACCAATGCACCAGTGGTAGCCGCGCCAAAAGTTTATGACAACACTGTGTTTATCGGCGCCAGCGACGGTTCGTTCCGCGCCATTGATCTGGCTGATGGCGATTTGATCTGGGAATTTTCCGGACTCCAGTCTTTCGTGGAAGCCAAACCTTTGATCCATCATGGAAAGGTCATTTTTGGCGCCTGGGATACTTTTTTATATGCACTGGATATTGAAGATGGTTCGCTGGTCTGGAAATGGTCAAATGGACATCCCGGAAAATTATTCAGTCCGGCGGTGTGCACGCCGGTTGCAAGCAGTGATCGGGTATACATCGTCGCGCCAGACCGGTTCATGACCGCATTGAATGCAGCTAACGGTGAAACCATTTGGCGCAGCAATCGCTTCAAGGTCCGAGAAAGCATTGGCATATCCGATGATAAAAAGACCATATTTGTTAAATGCATGCAGGACACGCTGGTTGCCATCTCAACTTTGTCATCAGCGCCGTTAGCGAATTGGATTAGCAATTGCGGCTTTGGCTATGATATTAACCCTTCAGTGCCTGTTGAAAAAGAGGGAATTCTTTATTTTAGCACCCAGCGCGGCTATGTCTATTCGGTTGATGCTGCAACCGGTAAATTGCTCTGGAAATATCGGATTAGCCACAACCTGGTACATACGCTGGCTTTAGCTAATACAAATCAACTGATAGCAGCAGACATGGGTGGTAGAATTTTTAATGTTCAGGCCGGCGAAATGTTGGATTGAAAATGACAGACATTGTTTCAATTAACAAATCATCGAGGTGAAATCATGAGATTTCGGGCGTTTTTATTCACAACATTATTAGCCGCGGCGATGTTTTTTTTCAATGGGTGCAGCAAACAAATCTATCATGTCGCCTATCCCACCCTTTACGACGGAAAATACGATTCTGAATTCCCCTATAAAAATTGCTCTCAGGAGTTGAAGGAAATTACCGATGCAGTTCGTAAGGTCTTTTGCAAGGCTCATTATAAAAATCATATTTTTAAAATCGAACAAAAGATAAGACGGCAGGATTTAAATGAAAACACGTTAAAGAACGCCCATCGCATCATTTTCATTGATAAAACGGTTTCCGGCACCGGCACAGTGATTTTTGCCGACATGGAAAAGGCGGCAGTCCTGTCGTGCGCTCATATTTTTTCAAAACCAGATACCATTATCAGTTATTTCAGCGATGATTACTTAAGCCCGGAACGCTACATCCAGAGCGTTGCAATAAAAATTCGGCAGGAGAACTTGGTGTTTGGCTTTCCCGGCGATGCTGACTGTGATATTTTGTTGCGCGATGCGCTGAACGACATCGTTATCCTGGCTAAAAGTTTTGATGAGCCGTTGACTGAACCGATAGCTGTTTTTAATTATCCGACCGGAAATGCGCGTGAATTGGAATGGGGATCTTTTGTTTATTTGGTCGGTTATCCCAAAGGTTATAAAATAGTGACCAAAGGGATTGTCAGTAATCCCAATCGGGATCGAAGAGGATCATTTTTGGTGGATGCGCTTTTCAATACTGGAATGAGCGGCGGGATTCTACTTGGGATTCGTGATGGCGTTCCTAATTTTGAACTGGTGGGCATGACCACCTCAACCGCTGCCGATTATTCGACAGTCCTGGTCCCTGAAAGAAGAGTTCAGGATTACGATGAAACAATACCCTATGATGGTACGATTTATGTCAATAATCGAAAAGAGATCAGTTACGGAATTACTTTTGCAACCCCGGTAGAAGCTATTTTGGAGTTGATAAAAGAAAATGAAAAATTTTTAATTCAGCAGGGATACCAATTTTTTGATTAGCATTCAAAAGAAACTTTAAACGCTTTTGCTAAAATATTTTTTACCAATTTTCAAATTTTCGACATTCAACTGATTTGAAACAAAAAATTTCTACAATCCTAAAAACAGGAGGGAGAGTTATGTACAATCGTCGACAGTTTCTGGGCGCTATTGGTAGGCCTGCTGCTGCAGTGCTGGCAACTGCCGCATTAAATCTCAACGGCATCGAAAGAGCGTTGGCAGCTATCGCTGACTATCCGGGGGAGCCAGAACAGGTCGCTGCTGATGAATCCTTTTGGTTCGAGGTGCAGCAAGCATTTACAGTGGATCGCAGCCTGATAAATTTGAACAATGGCGGAGTTTCTCCTGCACCGGCTATTGTTCAACAGGCGATGAAAAATCATTGGGACTTTGCCAACAAGGCGCCAACTTACACCATGTGGGGAATTCAGGAACCTCAACGCGAAACCGTCCGCCAAAGGCTGGCGCGCGTGTTCGGTTGCGACGTCGAAGAGATTGCCCTTACCAGAAACACATCCGAGGCGTTGCAAATTTGCCAATTCGGAATTGATTTGAAATCTGGAGACGAATTGCTGACCACCAATCAGGATTATCCGCGGATGATTCACACCTGGAAACAACGGGAACGACGGGAAGGGTTGGTGTTGCGTCAATTCTCCATTCCGGTGCCTGCCGAAGAGCCCGAACAGATTGTCGATCTGTTCAAACAGAACATCACCCCAAAGACGAAGATCATTCTGATCTGTCACGTGATCAATCTCACCGGCCAAATTCTGCCGGTACGGAAAATCGTGCAGATGGCACGACAAAAAGGGATTCCGGTGCTTGTCGACGGTGCGCATTCGTTCGCCCATTTTGATTTTAGCCGCCAGGATTTGGATTGCGATTACTTTGCCACCAGTTTGCACAAATGGCTATGTGCTCCGCATGGCACCGGATTCCTTTATGTTCGCCGTGATAAAATAAAGCAGCTCTGGCCTATGATGGCGGCGCCTGAAAACATGGATGACAACATTCGCAAGTTTGAAGAAATCGGCACCCACCCGGCAGCGCCCTATCTGGCAATCGCCGAGGCGCTCACTTTTCATCAGGGGATTGGCGCCCGGCGCAAACAAACCCGGCTGCGATTTCTCCGCGATCGATGGGCAAAAGCGCTGCTCCAGTTCGATCGGGTGCGGCTTCACACCAGCTTAAAGCCGGAGTTCTCCTGCGGACTGGGTACTGTGCAAATTGAGGGTATTGATCCGTCGAAATTAGCTGATTATCTGTGGAAACAACATCGCATAATCGTAACACCGATCAAACATCCCGAGTTCGAAGGAATCCGAGTCACGCCCAATGTTTACACCACCCTCGATGAGATCGATCGGTTTTGTGAGGCGATGGAGACACCAATAATTAAGGGGATACCCGGTTAGTGAAACCGCTAATATCTTGTCAAAATATGAGTTTTACCGTCAAATCGCCGCCGCCGGATTTACCATCGTGCAGGAGAGAATTATTCGCAAAGCTGAGATCGCCAGTTCGAACACCCACATCTACCGGTCGATAGAACGGCAGATCAAAAAATTGATCGAGCAATTTCCTGATAAAAATGAGCTGTTCCAAAACTATTTGAAAGAGCAACAAATGGAGAACCAGCGGCTTGAAAACCAAATTGTTTGTGGCGTCTGGTTGTTGCAATCAATCGCGTCTTAGCGCTATTGGTTTCAATTTGTATCCGACGGCGCATTTATTGCTACGCAAATTCGGTTGTATCAACGAGCTTTTGCAATTGAGAAATAATGCGCTAGTTAAAAGCTAACCGATACTATCAGACAAATCGTTCTTTTAGAATTATGAAATTATTGTCGTTTCCAGGCTCATGAAACAGCACTAAAGATAATACAACGATTAATTTTTTTTAAAGAAAGGGATGCATCAGTGAAAACGAAGCTTCATCTGTTTAGCAACTTGAGGGGAGATATTTTTGGTGGTTTGTCTTCTTCCATTATTGCGCTGCCGTTGGCGCTTGCCTTTGGTATTGTCGCCTTTGCCCCGCTGGGTCCTGAGTTTGCCAGCCAGGGCGCGCTGGCATGTTTGTACGGCGCGATTTTAACCAGTTTTTTTGCTTCCTTGTTTGGTGGAACACCAACTCAGATTACAGGTCCCACTGGTCCCATGAGCGTGATGATCGCAGCGATGTTAACCTCCCAACTCCAGGCGCGATCAATTTCAACTGTAACACCGGGTAGTGAAATGAACACGATTTTTACGATGGTCTTTTTTGCCGTGTTTCTTGGCGGGGTGGTTCAGGTTCTGCTTGGATTGTCGGGCGGTGGTAAGCTGATTAAATACATCCCCTATCCGGTCATCGCTGGTTTTATGAACGGCGTGGCAATGATCATTTTTTTGAGTCAATTGAAGCCGTTTCTGGGGCTGACGAGCAGTCAAGCGGTGATAGATGTTTTTACCGGAGCTATTACGCCGTCCTGGGTTTCCATGGCTGTCGGCGCGGTAACGATTATTGCAGTGATATTTGGTCCCAAACTGATCCGGGGTGTTCCCGGCGCGTTGATGGGATTGATCGCCGGGCTGCTCTGCTTTTTTATTATTGGCGCCATTTTTCGGTCTGATCTGCTGGTGGTTGAAGGAAATCGGTTCATTATCGGTAACATTCCGACCGATATTCCCCGACCGGTAATGGCTGCAAATTTTATTGGTTTTTTCAGCGAAATGGATGCTTCTGTCTGGATGGCGGTGTTGATACCTGCGATTACGCTGGGCATGCTGGGTTCAATCGATTCGCTGTTGACATCGTTGGTGGCTGATGTCATCACCAAAACCCGTCATAACAGCCGGCAGGAACTGTTCGGTCAGGGCATCGGCAATATGATTTCCTCTCTGTTCGCTGGACTACCTGGCGCCGGCTCTACCGTACGAACATTGGCAAATGTGCAAAACGGCGGCAGGACAAGGCTGTCTGGCATGATATGCGGGCTGGCGGTTTTTTTGGTGCTGATTCTGTTCGGAAAATATGCGCGCTTTATTCCTTATTCGGTACTGGCAGGTATTCTGATGGTCACTTCCAGCCGAATGTTCGATACCTGGAGCTTTAAGCTCATTAAACAAAAATCCACCTGGCGCGGGATGGTTATCGTAGTGTTGGTGGCTGGCGTCACCGTGTTGGTGAGCCTGATCGTGGCGGTTGGCATCGGTGTGCTGATCACCATGATTCTGTTTATCCGCGATCAGGTGGCGCGTTCGGTAATTAAAAATAAGTTTTTTGGTAATCAGGTACACTCCAAAAAAATCCGCACCACCGAAGAAATGCTGCACTTGCAGACGGTGGGAGATCGCATTGTTCTCTATAAGTTGGATGGGTCGTTATTTTTTGGAACCTCAGATGGGTTGATGCAAGAAGTCGAAAAGCAAAGTGGCAACTGTGATGTGGTGATTCTCGACTTTCGACTGGTCAAAGAGATTGATCTCACCGGTGCACAGATTTTGCGTCAGGTTAATGACCAACTTTGCGGCGCGAATAAACATCTGCTGCTGAGCTATGTTTCCAAAACAACGGACTATGATTTGGATCGTGTGTCTGCGTTTTTGACTGAAATAAAAATCCTTGACCAAATTGGCGAAGAAAAATTATTTCATGACACCGACCTGGCGCTGGAGTGGGCGGAAAATTATGTGCTGCATCACGATGGACTGGCTGCTGCCACTCACGAGCGTTGCATTGATATTCATAAAATGGATATCTTCAAATATCTAAATAATGATGAAATTAACGACATCTCTCGGATTCTCACTCACAATGATTTCAGCGCCAATGATGTAATTTTTCAGGAGGGCGACCAGGGCGATACCATGTATCTGGTCTCGCGCGGTTGTGTCAGCATTTTTTTTGAAGTTCAAAAAGGAAAACGGCTCAGGCGTATTGCTTCTTTTGGCGAAGGAACGTTTTTTGGAGAAATGGCGCTGTTGGAACAGAAACCTCGCTCAGCGTCGGCGATTGCTGATCGTGACACCGAGCTCTACACGATGACGCGACACGATTTTATGGAGTTGATTGAAAAATCACCAAACATTGCCACCAAGGTTCAACTGGGAATCGCTTGCGAGCTGTCCTCGCGATTGCGCTCGACGTCGGAGGAGTTGCGCGCTTTGGAGATTTGAACCGAAATAAATATGAATGCTCTTGCTTTTCAAAGTGGAGAGTTTTGCCACATTGGACGCGGGATTATTCAAAAAATTTAACCGCCTTTTCGGAGTTGATTCTTTGTGCAGCTTTATTGATATTTAAAATAAATGATCGGTGCCGAGCGCGGAGAAATTTGAAACCTAAAATTCTAAAACGAAAATAAAAAAACTGCCTAAATTGAATATATATCGGGAGTGAATCGCCTTTATGCGATTCAGTGAAATGCATAAAGGCATTTCACTCCAACTCTAAATAAAATACGTAGTTATAATCAAAATACATGTTTTAATTTAGAATTTTAAGTGAAATATTAACGTAACTATTCAGGTATTCTTTTTAGACAGGATTTGCAGGATAACAATAATTTACAGGATTTAATCTTAAGTAATTTTATATTTTGAAAACAATGAAACCCCGACTTATTGTACATGGCGGCGCCTGGAGCATTCCTGAAAAATTTGAGCAGGATCACATCAAAGGGGTGCATCAAGCTGTTGCGGCTGTTTACCCGGATTTGGCATCTGGTATGTCCGCTTTAGATACGGTTGAAGCGGCCGTAAAAATATTAGAGGATGACCCGACCTTTGACGCCGGCAGAGGCGCCTTTCTCAACGCATTCGGCGAAATCGAACTTGACGCCATGATAATGGATGGCGTCACGCTTAATTTCGGAGCTCTGGCAGCGGTGCAGAACATTTTGCACCCGATTACACTCGCCCGGATGATAATGGAAAAAACTGAACATTGTATGCTGGTAGGCGCTGGAGCGCAACATTTCGCTGAACAAATCGGAGTTAAAGCAGTGGATCCCCGTGAACTGTTGACAGCGCGCGAACTCGAATTTTACAATCAAATTAAAAACGATCCGGAATTTAAAACGAAAAATCCTTTTGAATCATTTCCCAAAGGTACAGTTGGCGCAGTGGCGCGTGACATTCATGGCAATATCGCGGCGGCGACATCGACCGGAGGAACGCCGAGAAAATTGCCCGGCCGGGTCGGCGATTCTCCGATAATCGGCGCCGGTGCGTATGCTGATAATCGTGTCGGCGGTTGCTCCGCCACCGGTTGGGGTGAATCCATCATGAAGGTGTTGTTGAGTAAAACCGCTTGCGATTTTCTGACTACCCACAGCGCCATGCGAGCTGCTGAGCTGTCAGTGGCAGAATTGGAAACGCGAGTGCAGGGACTGGGTGGATTAATATTGGTTGATCGAAACGGAAGTTATGGCTTTGCTCATAATACCTCGAAAATGGCGTTTGCGTTTGTTGATGAGGATGGAAACGTCGCTGCAAAAATTAGAGTTGCGTCGTGATCAATGGATAGCGCCGCACTGGTATCTGACAGGGTATCTTGTTTTGCAGGTTTTTATCCGACGGAAGTTGTTTTGTAGAAATGCTGCGGCTGATATAAGGAAACCTCAATGAATTTTTTTCACCTGGTTCGCGATGCTGCGAATTTTCCTTGGAGACCGCCAATGCTCATCTTGCTGTTGGGCAGTGGCGTTTATTTTTCTTTTCGCCTCAAAGGCATCCAATTGACTCAATTTTTCAGTGCGATCCGAGCGCCGCTTATATTTTTGGTGACCGTATCAAACAACTTTACCGCTGGTTGTTCTGTTTGTCGATATTTTTTGGCGCTGCCAGTACCGCTGAAAACATCTGGAGCGTTGGGGATTTGCTTAACGGAATAACTGTAATCATTAACGATGTCGGACTGTTGGTATTGATTAGCGTGGTTGTCATCGAAAATAAAAACAGGTTGAAATGAGAATTGTAGCTGCATTTTTCTGTTGAAAATTAAACTGATGACAGGATGATTAAATGCAGGATGATTAATGGCAGGATGATTAGTGGCAGGATAATTAATGGCAGGATGATTAGTGGCAGAATAATTAATGGCAGGATGATTAAATAAAACGACAACCAATTTATCACTTTCTGAAATAATGATTTTGTAATTGCTAACACGATATGTATCTGTTAGCTGGTAAATTACTGTTATTTTAAAAAAATAATAAATATTTATTCTGTCTATAATCATCCTGCCAATTGAAAAAAATGTTCAATTGACGATCAGTACTTTTTTAAACATACTGAAACTGGTTGAATAGTAACAAAAAACTTTAGAAAAAGTATCGAACTACTCACTTTAATTCATTGAAGGAGCACAAGATGAAAGTAAAATTGACGATCATTTTTTTGCTGGCTGTTTTATTTATCATTGGCTGTGCGCCACAAAAAAGACCGGTGGCTTTTAAAGATAAACTTGCTGCTGAGAAGTTAGCTGAATTATCGCTGATTCCCCTGCCCATGCAATTTCAGAAGACAGACGGCAAATTCGTCCTTGATGGCGAAACGCGGATTTTAATGAACAGCTTGGATGAAAACGCAGATTACGTTTCAGCGTTCCTGCTTGAAAAGTTCAATCGCAGTACTGGCTTTAATTTGCAGCTTTCGAGTGTTGAAGCCGGCAGCATAACAGCGAACACAATCGCTTTTACTCAACGGGATATAGATGATGCGCTGGGTGAAGAAGGGTATTCATTGCAGGTAAAACCCGAAGTGATCACCGTAGCATCAAATTCCGCCAGAGGATTGTTTTACGGCGCGCAAACACTGCTGCAATTGTTACCGGCTGAAATTCAGAGCGATCAGCCGGTAGCAGGAGTCGAATGGACAATCCCTTGCGTGGAGATTGTTGACAAACCTCGATTTCAATGGCGCGGCGCCCATCTGGATGTTTGTCGTCATTTTTTTTCAAAAGAATTCGTCAAAAAATATATCGATATCCTCGCCATGCACAAATTAAATGTTTTCCATTGGCACTTAACCGAGGATCAGGGTTGGCGGATCGAGATCAAAAAAAATCCCAAACTGACTGAAATCGGTGCCTGGCGCGCTGATCGCGCCGGAATAACCTGGCGTGAACGTGAACCGCAACAGCCCGGCGAGGCAGCAACTTACGGCGGTTATTATACCCAGGAAGATGTCAGGGAAATAGTAGAATACGCCAAAAGCCGCTTCGTGGATGTTTTGCCAGAGATTGAAATGCCCGGACATGCTTTAGCGGCGCTGGCTTCATATCCGGAATATTCATGTTTCGGTGGCCCGTTTACAGTGGCAACAGGCGGTTATTGGCCCATCAAGGATATCTATTGCGCCGGTAAAGATGAAACATTTGAATTCCTCGAAAACATTCTGGATGAAGTGATTCCGCTGTTTCCTTTCAAATTTTTTCACATTGGCGGTGATGAGGCGTACAAAGAAAATTGGGAGAAATGTCCCGATTGTCAACAGCGTATTCAGCAGGAAGGATTGGCTGATGTTCACGAACTGCAGAGCTATTTTATCAAACGGATCGAAAATTTTTTAAATTCCAGGGGGAAGCGGCTCATTGGTTGGGACGAAATCTTGGAAGGTGGATTGGCGCCGAACGCAACAGTGATGTCCTGGCGCGGCGTCTCGGGTGGAATTGAAGCGGCAACCGCTGGTCATGATGTGGTTATGTCGCCGACATCGCACTGCTACTTTGACTATTATCAGGCAAAGCAGGGTGAACCTGAAGCGATCGGTGGTTATTTGCCGCTGGAAAAAGTTTACCAGTTTGAACCCGTGCCAGAGGAGCTCGATGCCAAAAAAGCGCAGCATATTTTAGGCGCACAGGCAAATGTCTGGACCGAGTACATTCCCACAGCGGAACACGCCGAATATATGTTGCTACCGCGACTGGCGGCGCTATCCGAAGTGGTCTGGTCGCCGGGGAAATACCGAAATTATGGAGCATTTTTATTGCGCATGAATAAACACTACGATCGGCTGGAACAGGCAGGAATAAACTTTCGCGTTCCCACGCCGATTGGTTTTGGCGGTGAAACTGTAATTTTCGATCCCATCAAACTGGTTCTCAAAAAACCGTTGCCTGACGCCCAGATCAGATTTACCATGGATGGGTCAAGCCCCACTTCTGATTCGCCACTCTATTCGCAGCCGATCGAGATTTCAACCGATGCGGTTATTAAAGCTAAAACATTTATTAGCTCCGGGAAAGCGAGCAATGTGATAACCCACCGTTTTGTGTTGGTCGATGAGAAGAACAATGGCATGCACTATCAATATTATGAGGGAAGATGGGATAAATTACCCGATTTTGATTCGCTCGAAATAAAAGCCAGCGGCAGATGTTACAGTTTTGATCTGAATCAGATTCGCCAGCGTGATCAATTTTATGGTGTGGTATTCAAAGGATTTCTTCGACTTGATCAACAGGGCGAATACAAATTTTACACCATATCTGATGACGGCAGTCAGTTATTCATTGATGGTCAACTGGTGGTGGATAACGATGGAGCACATGGCATGGAGGAAAAATCAGGTAGTATAAAATTGGCAAGAGGTTTACATGAGCTCAGTGTTCGCTATTTTCAATTTGCCGGCGCCGCCGAGCTTGAGGTCTTTTGGGAACGTCCAGGTCAAGCAAAGCAACCACTGCCGCCGTCGCAAATATTTTTTAAAAAATAGCAGTCATATTTGATGTAAATTATACCCACTGTGTGTAGAGATTTCAAAAGTAGTTGACGTTGGATTTTTACGAAAGGAAAAAGATGGAAAAAACAAAAATCACCCGGCGAAAGTTTCTCAAAGCCACCGGATTGGGCGCAGCCGCGTTGAGCGCTCCGTCATTGCCTTTTTATTGTAACCGGCACACGGATCAACCCAACATTCTCTTCATCATGACCGATGATCACGGCTATCAGGCAATTAGCTG
>DSAU01000291.1 GCA_011046315.1 bacterium | reverse complement strand
ATACAGCACGATGTAATTATACACGCCTGAATTCACACCCAATCGGTAGGTTGACGAATCAACAAAAATGGGTTGTGTATAATCAAAATTACTGGCGGTAAAAAACTCAAACATAGTTTTGGGCTTATTGGGAAACACCGCTAAAATGAGCATCACTGTCTCCTGGGGCCAATCTCTGTGGTAATAAATGTTGCCGGAGATACGGGCATCCTTTGCAACAAGTTCCCAGTTGGCTGTAAAGTCAACATCCTCGACTATTGGTTGATCCGGAGAGAGGAAAACCGTGTCCGGAAAAAATGAGCCTGTAGCGCCGGTATAGAAGCCCATCAATCCCGTTAGATTCCAGTCCTGCCCTTTTTCTTTCCATAACACGCCAACGAATTCATAGCTTGTGGGCGACACAGGTATCTCATATTCGAGGACATTCTTTCCTTGATAATCCAAAGGTCCTGATCGTCCGAGAAAAAGAAAGTTCTCTGGATTTTGAGGTGGAAACTCTTTCAGAGCGAAAACTTCCACCCGGTCGGTATTCTCCGGCGGAGAGCCTTTAAAAAAAGTGATTTTTCCCCTGATAAGATAATTCACCGGAAATAAACCGTGGTCCAATTCGCAGTAAACAATCCCCCCAACAAGAACCACCAAAATTGACAACAGAATATATTTTTTCTGCATTTTCATTTTAAACATACCATCTCCGGCCCGATTACTGTTTCCGCTGAGCCTTTAGTCGAATAGAAACAAGAGAGCGCTAACAAAATTAATAATGTGAATGACCAGTCGAAAATATCAGATTCAAATAAAAGAATTTTTGCGATGTAGGGGACGTCCATGGACATCCCCTACGGTCTAAATATAAAAAAAAACAAAAAAACCAATAATCCAACTGGTCATTCATATTAACAATAGTTTTGTAAACACGAGCCATCCTTTGCTTTTGATGTGAATGATAACTCATAAAATTTACAAATATCTGAAATAAGATGCAATTAAATTTTATTTTAACTTTTCTGTTGTATAATTGAAACAGTCTTTTTATATTAAAAGGCGATCAACAAACTTCTATCAACTGACGCTATGCTTTTTGTTTGAAACTAAGGTCACCATGCACGAATTTAAAGACAAAACCATCAGACTGGACAAATGGTTGAAAATCGCCCGCATTTTTAAAACTCGAAATCAGGCGGCGGAAGGATGCGCTCAGGGAAAAGTCAAAGTCAATGATCAAACCGCTAAAGCTGCCAAGATGATCAAAATTGGCGACAGCATTGAGGTCAAATTTAAATGGCGGGTACGCCGATTGGATGTTGTTGATATTGTGAATAAAAGCATTAAGGCGGCGGAGGCAAAACTGCTTTATCATGAACATGAGCCGACAGCGGAAGAGAAACAAGCTGATGATATACGCAGCTTGTTTTATCAAGCCAGCAGAATGCAAAAGCCAAAATATAAGGGCCGGCCTACTAAAAAGGAACGGAGAGATATGGAAAGGTTTCGCAATTCAAAACCGACAGACGAGTGACTCGCGGCGATATTTAAACATAGACTTTGGCAAACACATTTCTCCGGTTTTGCAATACCAGGAAATAGAAGTTGATTATTATCGCTGCAAAATTTAGCCAATGTAAATTTTATATCCGACATCGATCTGGAGCAGCGTCAATCAGTACGATTAAGATTCCATTGCAGGGTTTTCGCTGTTCTTAAATTATCCACTTAATAAAATGATTGCTACAATTCCGAAAAAGAGCGCCAGACGAGCCGGCAGATTTAATTTATCAGCCCAGATCAAACTGGCTACAAACGCTGTCAGCAAAATAATTCCGATGTTGATCACCGGATAGACAATGATTGCCGGCAATGTCCCCAGGGCGCTAATCAGGAAAAAGGAACTGAAGATATTCGGAACTCCCAGGATTGCCCCCCAGATAACGGTCGATTTTTTGATGCTGATTTTTTTTATTATCAAATATGCCGCGGTGTACAAAAATGAGAATGAAAAAATTGTCAGCAGAAAGAAAGGTTTTTCCGTGTCGTCACGCCAGACTTGAAATATTTTCATACAAAAGTCATTAATACCGATTCCCAGCAGGACAGCAATGAGGTAACCATAGCGGGACGGCTTGAGTTTGATGACTGCAAATTGTTTCAGTGAGAAATAAAACATCAGGATGGTAATTACAGCAAAAACGAATCCGGCCAACTGCGCGGGCTTGGGTTTTTCCTGAAAAATCATAATGGAAAAAGCTACCGGAACAATTACCGACAGCCGCGCGCTGACTGAAGCTAATGCTGTGTTTGCAGCGTCGACAGCTTTAGCAAAAGAAAAGAAAGCCAGCACAAACGTCCCTGCCAATATGGCGCCAAACCACAGTGAGGAAATCGACCAACTGGCATCGTTATCGACACAAAAAAATAGAAGGCTGATCAAGGCGGCTACAAAATAATTGCTCGTCAGCAGAAGCACGGGGTTTCCGATCTTAACGGCGTTGTGTTTGAGGATGAGAGCAATGCTGGTTGAGAAAAGAATGGTCAAAATCAATGAAATCATGTATCATCCCGAATCTCTGATCAGGGGCTGTTACCGGAATAGGATTATAATGCTATCAAAGTGTTGCTAAATTCATACCGGAAACCGGGGCAATGTTTAGCTCAGACAGAATCCCCTGTTTTAATTTCTGAAAACCAACCCAGGCGATCATCGCGGCGTTATCCGTACAGAAAACCGGTTCCGGAATAAACACCCGTAGATTTTCCGTTTCAGCCCGCTGGCTCAGTCGTTGTCTGAGATAATTGTTCCGGGCAACACCTCCAGCGATGACGACTTGATTGATTCGATGATTTTTCGCTGCGAGCACTGTCTTTTCCACAAGCACATCCACTAACGCTGCCTGAAAACTTGCGACAATGTCGGCGACGTGCCGGTTTCGA
The DNA here is from genome assembly GCA_011046315.1 of bacterium. Taxonomy (GTDB): domain Bacteria; phylum Zhuqueibacterota; class Zhuqueibacteria; order Thermofontimicrobiales; family Thermofontimicrobiaceae; genus Kaytiofontadaptatus. Next base: position 14,195 of record DSAU01000291.1, on the reverse strand, counting down.
TGTTGTTCGGTGTTGCGTTTCAAATAGTAAAGCACCGCAGTCTTCAGACCACTGAAGCTGAAATCAAATTCCCGGCTTTTCATTAACGCTCGTGGAAAGGCGATAAATTTTTCATTTCCTTCGCGCGCCAATTTGTCAATTACAGGCCCACCCGGATAGCCCAGTTCCAACATTTTTGCGACCTTGTCAAAAGCTTCACCGGCAGCGTCGTCATGGGTTCTGCCCAAAATTTGATAATTAGCAAAACGATTCACCAACACCAACAGCGTGTGTCCGCCTGAAATAACCAGGGCGATGAACGGTGGGTTGACTTCCCTGGATAAATTAATCGAAAAGATGTGACCTTCAATATGGTTGACGGCAACAAGCGGAATTCTCAGTGCGTAGCACAATCCCTTGGCTGTATTTATCCCGACCAATAAAGAACCAATCAATCCTGGTCCTTGAGTGACGGCGACTCCGTCCAATTGGTCAAGCGATGTTTCGGCGTCGTTAAGCGCCCCGCGAATTATTGGTAAAATAGAACGCACATGTTCTCGTGACGCTAACTCTGGGACTACCCCGCCAAATTGATTGTGTATTGCTTGAGATAGAATAACATTTGACAACAATCCAGTCTCACCATACACCGCGGCAGCAGTTTCATCGCATGATGTTTCTATTGCTAAAATTGTCATTGAAATCAAAATCAGATTTAGCCCGCTTGTTTTAATAGGTTGCGTGCGGGAAGGGTTACCTGTTTCGTTTAATGAATTGTAGTCGAAAACGGGTCGGCTTAACATCGCGATACCTTACCCCGGAGGGTACGATGATGTATGCCGGGTGATCCTTTTCTTGAGATAATTTTATCTTCTCATAGTCTAAAAATGCGTTAATATCATCTTTTGTTATATTTAACAGCACATCGGTACCCCCTTCCAAAACCAACGACAACGTTGATGGAATGACGATAGCTTCATATTTCTCCGGGGCGTTAATTAATTTAACCGGGATTTCAGCAAACGGTTTTTCCATCAATTTTTGTACGTCAACAAAAATTCGCACCCGTTTAATATCAACGGTTACATAACGCTGGTCGAGAGGCATTAGCGGTAGTTCTTTTTCCAAATCGGCTTTGAGTTTTTTAAAAGTCCGCTGTTTGGTGATAACCGACTCCACCTGTTTTAGGGCTGAAATAGGTCCCGTGATGATAACTGAGTCCGGTTTAAGCTGGATGTCTCCGACAATGGTATAGCCTGGTACTGTCTCAAGCTCACATCGAGATTGAACCGGGACTTTTTTTGAGTGGAGCTTTTCAACAACAACCTCCACCGCTTTGGGTTCAACCACATTTAAAATGTCAACATCAATTTTTCTGGGAAGCAGAATATGACTTTTATCGAGAGTGATTTGTGATGAGTTGTTGGCTTTTGCTACATCCAACAGGTACGCAAGGTCTTTTCTTATTAAAATCGAAAACAATGATCTTCCTTTACCCCAAAAAGCCACTTTAACCTGCCGCGGGATCTGATTTGTAATAATTCGGTCATCTCCCAGATTCGTAACTCGAATCGGTATTTTGATAACGTGGCGATAATTGTCTTCTGTTTTAACAAAAAACCAAACCAACACCGCCAGAAAAATAACAGTGAGTTTGTATTTAATATTGTTAAAGATGATCTTATTTATTTTCATTGTCTAAATCTGTTAATGAAAAAGGGTAGAAGGAATTTTTCCCTTTTACCCTCTGTCAGCTTTTACCTGATAATTTTTTGATGATGAGATAATAAAATGAATAAGCCATTATTTCAAGGAATGACTGACCACTTTACCAAGGCTCAACTCTCCATTATCGATACGAATATTAAAGCCGCATTCCGGATTAGTACAAACCCACGCTTTATACATAATCGATGAACCTTCACGACCGTAATCCGATAAAGGAACCAGCACGCCTGTTGAGCATTTGAGGCATTCAGGATACCTAATTTCCATAAAAATTGACCTCCCCTCACAAATTTGACCTTAATGTAAATGATCTCCTTTTTAAACAGATCAGTTTTTTAATTAATGGTATAAATAATCTATTGAAATTTGGGTGAACTTCATTTTATCAAACGAACATGATCCAAATGATATGCAGGATTAATTTCTGGTCTGCAATTTCTATAGAAAAGAAACTGAATTATTTGATCATGTTGATACGTCAAATCCTATCAGCCAACGGTTGATTTGCCTGTGGCGTGAGTATCTTGTCTATAGTTTCTATTTTTTATGTACCCTGTGATTGTGGTCGGTTAAATTCACAACAAAGACAAAGTCAGCTTTGGTGTGGACCTATTCTTTGACAACCCATAATTTAATTTTTGCTTCGACTTCAGGGTGGAGCTTGATCAAAATATCATAGATTCCCAGCGCTTTAATGGGGTCTTCGAGCATAATTTTCTTTCGATCGATATCAAAACCCTTTTCATTTAATAGTTCAGCGATATTTTGTGATGTTACGGATCCGAATATTTTATCCTCTTCTCCAACCGTTACCGTTGCAGTGCACGAAACCTTTTTTAACTGTTCAGCAAGCTTTTCGGCCGCTTTTTTATCTTTATTCAACTTAAGTAATTGCTGTTTTTTCTCCGCCTCTAATCGGCTTATGTTGGTTTTGTCCGCTTTTAAAGCGATTCCGTGAGGTATCAGGAAATTTCTTGCATAGCCATCTTTTACTTCGAGAATCTCTCCCGATTTTCCCAATGATTCGAAATCTTTTCGTAAAATAATCTTCATTTATACTGTCCTCTTCTTTGAAATATTGCACTACCTTGTCATTTCAGAAACATAAGGAATTAACGCCAAATGTCGGGCGCGTTTGATCGCTTTAACCAGTTGTCGCTGGTGTTTGGCGCAGGTACCGGATGTTCTTCTCGGAATAATTTTGCCCTGTTCGGTTGTGAAACGTAACAACTTTTTCTCGTCGCGAAAATCCACGTATTTGATGTTGTCCTCACAAAAACGACAGATCCTCTTTTTTTTCATCATGGTAGTAATATCCTCTGATTAATTGTTGATTCATTATTACGGCCTGGTCAGATACAGTTTCAATAGGCTAATTTTTTCGAAAGCCCCGTTAAATTCCATTAGACACTCTGTGGAAAATGAACTGATCTGATCTTCACTTTTAAAAAAGCCTGAGTGAAAGTTCGGATCAGAGCTGACCGGGCAAGCTTATTATCGTTAAAACAAGTTAAAGATTTAAATCTTTATAACCAAAATCATATTGTGAACCGGTATCCTCTGATTCATAATCGAAATTTTGTTTTTCATCTTCAATCGCTTCGAGGTTATCCTCTAACGTCAACTCGTGAGAATTGTATTCATTATCTTCTTCGATAAAGTTCGTTGAATCAGATTCATCTTTAAGGTCATCCTTACGATTGAGGAATTGAATCCGCCTCGCCTTAATTTCAATTACATTGCGAGTTGTGCCATCGTCGTTGCGCCAGCTTCGGCTTTGGAGCTCTCCGTCGATTATAATTGCGCTGCCTTTTCTAATATTTTCATAACAGCTTTCTGCCAGTTTATACCAGGCAACAACGCCGATATAACAAACGTTTTCGCGCCATTGGCCATTATTATCTTTAAATTTCCGGTTTGAAGCGATGAAAAAGTTTGTTACCGGTGTTCCATTGGTCGTTTTTCGAAAGGATGGATCACAGGTTAAATTGCCAGCTATTAATACATTATTAATATCCGGCATCTTTAAGTTAGCCATTATTCACACCCTCTTTCATTCTCGAGGCACTCATTTACATTTAAAATAAGTTCAAAGCTATTAAACTTGCTCCTCGATGTCTTCCGACTCAGTTGGCTCCTCAGTCTCATTGGAGTCTAAGAAAGGTTTTTTTTCATCATCAATTTCTGTTGTGTCTTCTGTGGTGTCCGTGAAATCATCAGAATTTTCAAGTTCATTGTTGATTTCGATGTTATCAACAGGTACCTTGTCAACTTCTGTCTTTTCGATTTGCAACTGTTGATGGTGCTGCAACGCTCTCTTATTCAAGTGAACCGTCAAATAACGCAGCACATTTTCATCCAGTCCAAATTCTTTTTCCAGAATGTTAATTAAATTGGCAGGAGCTTCAAAAACAATATCGACATAATAACCATATTGCCGCTTTTTAACTTCATAAGCTAACCGCTTTTTTCCCCAACGGTCAATTTCTTTTATGATGCCGCCGTTGTTGTTGATGATTCGCTCAAACTTTTCAATGATTCCATCAATTTCTTCACTTTTTAACAAGGAATCAATCACGACTACTGATTCATACGTTTTCAAATTTACTCTCACCTCCTGTTTTCAGTTACTTAAACAATGGCGCCAGAACTAAAGAAATGACGCTCATTAACTTAATTAATATATTAATTGAAGGCCCTACGGTATCCTTTAGAGGGTCGCCGACGGTGTCGCCAATGACAGCGGCTTTATGGGTGTCAGAACCTTTGCCGCCAAAGTTGCCCTCTTCGATGTATTTTTTTGCATTATCCAATGCGCCGCCGGAATTTGCCATTTGAATGCCCAGTACTAATCCGGTAATCAGTGCGCCAACCAACATGCCTGCCAGCATCACTTTGCCCATAACTAAACCGACAAACACCGGCGTGATGATAGCAATTGCTCCAGGCAAGATCATACCATGAATTGCGCCAATCGTACTAATGTCCACACAACGGGCAGAATCAGGCATGGCTTTGCCCTCAACCAGCCCCGGAATCTCTCTGAATTGACGCCGTACTTCTTCAATCATTTTGAATGCGGATTTGCTAACCGCTTTGAATAACATCGATGAAAAAAAGAACGGTAACATCCCGCCAATGAGCAATCCAGCTAAAACCGTCGGCTGTTTAAGGTCCGCGGTAGCAACATCCGCAGTTTTCATATACGCCACTAATAATGCCATTGCAGCAAAAGCAGCGGAACCAATTGCAAATCCCTTGCCAATTGCTGCGGTGGTGTTCCCAACTGCATCTAAGTTGTCAGTGACATTTCTGACAGACGGATCTAACTCCGCCATTTCGGCAATTCCTCCGGCATTGTCAGCAATCGGACCATAGGAATCAACAGCGACAATGATTCCGGTGGTGGCTAACATTCCGAATGCCGCCAGCGCCACACCATAAATGCCGGCAAAGTAGTTTGCCACAACAACAGCCATGGCCAATACAATAACCGGCAGCGCTGTTGATGCCATTCCCACCGACATTCCCCCGGTAACTGTCAGGGCGGGGCCGCTTTGGGATTCCTCTGCGAGCAATTTCACGGGTCGGTATTTTTTTGAGGTAAAAAATTCGCTGGTAAAGCCGACGATTACTCCGGAGATGATACCGGCTATTACAGCGTAAAACGGTCCCATGACCGAATAATCTTCAAATTTCACCCCGTTGTATTTGACAATAAAATATGTTGCCACGGCTGTCAAAATGGCGCTCACATAAGTTCCTCCCATCAGCGCAGATTGCGGATTATGTTTCCCGGCGATACGCACGTACAAAATACCGATGATGGATGCCACTATCCCGGCGCTGGCAATCGAAAGCGGTAAAACCTTAAGCTGCGGCGCTGCCAGGCCGAGGCTCGCAGCGATCGCCATTGCGGCAATTATCGACTCCACATAAGATTCAAGCAAGTCTGCGCCAAGTCCGGCAACGTCGCCGACATTGTCGCCCACGTTGTCCGCAATAACCGCCGGATTGCGCGGGTCGTCTTCCGGGATACCGGCTTCGACCTTTCCCACCAGGTCGGCGCCCATGTCAGCGCCTTTTGTATAGATACCGCCGCCGCTTCGAGCAAACAATGCAACCAGACTGGCGCCCATGGCATAGCCGTTAATGATGGTGGGTTCACCATTAAAAACGATGTAAAATATACTCAAGCCCAATAGCGCGAAACCGACCACGCTCATCCCCATGACCGCTCCGCCGCTAATTGCTACTTTCAAAGCGCCCTTAACGCCTCCGGTTACAGCCCCCTGAGCCGTCCGCGAGTTGGCTTTGGTCGCAATGCTCATCCCAATATAACCGGCAAGGGCTGAGACCATTGAACCACCGACAAAGGCAACCGAAGTCTTCCATCCCAACTCGACCTCGGTCAGAAATGGAGCGATAGCTATCAATCCAGCAACTACTACCACCACAAATGAAACATAAATATATTCGCGTTTTAAAAAAGCTCGCGCGCCCTGTTGAATCGAAAGCGAAAGCTGAGCCATTTTTTCAGTTCCGACATCTTGTTTTAGAACATCGACAATCAAGTAAACAACAAAAGCTAATGCAACCACACTGGCAAACAGTGATACAGCAACCGCTGAGACCATTGTCCTCTCCTTTTACCTGGGCTATCAACATTATTAGTTCAAAAACCGGCAGCCAGAATAAGTTTGGCAAATAATGTTTATTATCACATTATCAATAATCGGTTAAATTCGTTCATGGCGCTGTTTACGCCGTGATAGATAAAGTGCTCGATACAATTGCTCGCGACTTCAATAATCAGTTTTAACTGTTTTTCTTCGCTCGAATCAAATGTAGACAATACAAAATCAACAGCATCACCAATATCAGCCTGTCCGGCGATGCCGATTCTTAATCGGGAAAAATCAATACTGTTTAAAGATTCAATTATGGAACTCAATCCATTGTGTCCGCCGGAACTGCCTTTTGATCGGATCCTGATTCTTCCCAGCGGTAAATTGAAATCATCACAAACGATCAATACATTTGAAAAATCAACCCCATACTTCTTAATAACATCGGCGACCGCTTTGCCGCTAAGATTCATGAAAGTGGTCGGTTTGATCAAAATTATCAAAGACTGTTTTAGCTCGATCTCGGCTGCAAAATAGTTATCCTGCCTTGTAAAGTTGAGCCCAAACTTAGTTGCAAGATGATCCAAAATCCTAAAGCCAATGTTATGCCGGGTGCTTTGGTATTTTTTCCCGGGGTTGCCCAATCCGACGATAAGGTATCGATCGTGTCTCAGGTCCATTAGAAAGCCGGATTAGTCGTCACTATGTTCCGAGGTTTCTTCTTCTTCTAACTCCTCTTCAGCAATGATTTCTTCTTCTTCTTTTTCTTCTTTAGCAATGGTTGGCGCTAACACCGATACGATGGATTGATCAGCATCCAATAGCAAAGCGACATTTTCAGCGGCAAGCTGTTCGACTGTCAGCGAGTCCCCGATTTTTAAATTAGTTACATCGATTTCGATATATTCGGGGATGTCCAGTGGCAAACAGCTCACTTCAATTTCTCGAAGCGATTGATGCAAAATTCCGCCCTGCTCCTTAACGCCGACTGCTTCGCCAATGACATGTATGGGTACCGTTACAATTACCTTTTCTTTCAACCTTACGCCCATAATATCCACATGGTTGATGGTCTGTTTAACCGGATCGGTTTGCGCTTCTTTAATGATCGCTTTTCTTTTGCGTTTATCTTCTATTTTTATGTCGATTAAGCCGGTTTTTGCTGACAATACTTTGATGAGTTCGATTTCATTCAGTTGGATTAGGATGCTTTTTTCATTATGCGCATAAAAAACGCCCGGCACCTTTCCCAGTTTTCTCATTTTTTTTGCATTACCCTTTCCGGTTTTTTCTCGCTGCTGCGCCTGCAATAGGACTTCTGCCATTATTTCACTCCATTTTTCAAATATTGTTAATCAAACAAAATACTTATAGATTCTTCATTATGAATTCGTTTTATCGCATTGCCAAACATATTAGCAACTGACAACACTGTTATGTTGGGCAACTGCTTTTCTTTGGGAAGCGGGATGGTGTCCATAACAACAAGTTTGGTAAGTTTGGCTTGCTGAATGTTTTTAATTGCATCCCCGGAAAGAATGGGATGAGTGCAGGCAGCGAATACGTTTTTTGCACCATCATTTGCTGCTCGTTCCGCTGCCTTTGCCAGGGTTCCCGCAGTGTCCACAATGTCATCGACAATCAACACGTTTTTATTTTTAACAGATCCGATTAAATGCATTACCTCTGCTTTATTGGGACCGGATCTGCGCTTATCAATAATTGCCAGCGGCGCTTTAAGCCGTTTGGCATAGGCGCGCGCCATCTTCACTCCGCCAATGTCAGGTGATAATACGACCAAATCCTGAATGGCTTTTTTTTTAAAATGTTCCGAAAAAATCGGCGATGAGTAAAGATGGTCCACCGGGATATCAAAGAAACCTTGAATCTGTGCCGCGTGTAAATCCATCGTCAATACCCGTTCTGCTCCGGCGTTGCAGATTAAATTGGCGACCAGTTTTGCTGTAATCGCAACTCGCGGCTGATCTTTTCGATCCTGACGCGCATATCCGAAGTAGGGGATAACCGCGGTGATACGCCGCGCTGATGATCGTCTTGCTGCGTCGATCATGATCAAAAGCTCCATGAAATTTTCCGCCGGTGCATAAGTTGACTGGACAATAAAAACGTCGCTACCGCGAATATTTTCGTTATATTTTACCCAGATTTCGCCGTCACTGAATCGATTAATGATTGAGTCGCCAAGCGATATATCCAGATAGGCGGCGATTTTTTCAGCCAGGGTTCGGCTGGAAGTGCCTGAAAATATTTTTAAAGAATTTGCCATCAGAAAAACCATAAATAAAAAAATGACGAAAATCAAAAGGAGCAAATCCCGCAAAGCGGGACGCAAGACAAAAAACCTGTTATAATTCTATCAATTCTGCTGTTTGAATTGCTCCCGTGACGACTCTCGTCATTCGGCGAATGTGATGATGGTGCCCCGCTGTGCGGGATGCTGGGGCGGGAGGATTCGAACCCCCGAATGCAGGGACCAAAACCCTGTGCCTTTCCGCTTGGCTACGCCCCAAAAAATATTCTAATTTGGATATTCGATATTCGATTTGTTTTTAGATTTTTCTTGTTCTAAGGTTTCATTATATTTCTCAAGAATGACTTTTTCGATAAAGTCACGAAACTCTTTATTAATTGGATGAGCGATATCTTTAAAGGTTCCATCGGGCATTTTGCGACTGGGCATACTTATAAAAAAACCGTTTGCCCCTTTAATCACTTTCAATCCGCGAACGACAAACTTGTCATCAAATGTGATGTTGACAAAAGCTTTTAATTTATCTTCGTTGCGCAGGGTAACGGTAATTTCTGTTATTTCCATTCCTTCCTCTCTCCCGTATGGTGATTTTCATCGTTTAAATTAAGAAAAAATGAATGCCAAATTCCATGATTATCATTTTGAATTGACTGTTATTTTGTTACCATTCGCTCGGGAATTCCGGTAACATCAGATAACAGAAAATAACCACACCCTTCTGACTGATAATTTATTTCAGTTGTTCCTTATTTTTGTGCTGGCTAACCTCAGGCTTGGTTAAAAATTTCTGACAAGATTCAGGTAAATGAAACACTGCCTGTTTCGCAATTTGCTCTGAAGTGAACAAACCATACATCGTGGATCCGCTTCCTGACAGACTTGCGAAAAAAGCCCCCTGCTGATAAAGAATTTTTTTTAACGCTGCAATCCCAGGATGTCTTTTAAAAACAATCCCCTCGAAGTCATTTTCAACGAACTCTCTTATCTCAAAAAAATCAATTTGATTAAGTGCAATGGATGGTAATTTAATAATTTTTTTTGTTTTTGTCAAGCTAAAATTAATATTTTTGTAAGCCCATTTCGTAGATATTTCTATATTTGGATAAGCTAAAACGCAATAATAATCAGACGGCAAATGTATCGGCTCAAGTTTATCTCCAATACCGGTTGCCAGGGCGGCGCCGCCCTCCAGAAAAAAGGGTACGTCAGCCCCCAGTTTGGAGGCGACTTGAATCAATGTGTCTGGAGCAATTTTTAGCTGATACAGCTCACAGTATCCTTTCAATACCGCTGCTGCGTTGCTGCTTCCGCCCCCCAATCCTGCCCCAAGTGGAATCCGCTTATTGATATAAATGTCAACTCCCGCTGTTTCTCCGGTGAGGCTTTGCACCGATTCTATCGCGCGATAGCAAATATTTTCAGCTCCTGTCGGTAATTGAGCAACGTTGCTGCTAATCTTGATCATTGGGGTAGTGGATTTGGCTAATCTGATTTCGTCACATAAATCAAGCTCTTGAAATATCGTTTCAATGTTATGATAACCATCTGCACGACGCGATAAAATTTTCAGCCCGATATTGATTTTAGCGTGAGATTTAATTAAAAGCTGTTGCATCAGAACAAACTGCTCCAAACCAGTCAAGTTTTCTTTTAAAAGTATTTCTGCCCGGTCACAAATAATTTATCGAAAATAACCAGTGGCGGGCAAACTTACTCATTTTTTTTTAATTTGTCAATGTTTTTTTGTTACAGTTCAGGTTGAGCTGAAGTGAATGTATTGCTTTGGTGGTGAATAACATTGCGATGGCAAAAAATGGTGTGAAAGCATCTTTGAAAACAGGTTGGTTAAAGTAGAATATTTTATTTAGGTTAACCAAATAGCTTTTTGGTATAAGTTTTGCAACAAATTTAGATAGAGCAAAAAAACAGAAATTCTAAAAGATTGTAAGGTTATGGAAATATGATGTAACCGCTGAATGGAAAATCCACAAAAATACTAATTAAAAGCAAAGAGGGAAAAGCGGATGCCAACCCAATGTGAAGCCATCGTTGAAGCTTTTAAGGATTTGTTGGGGGTAAGGACAAGACAAGAAATCGAGGATTGGGTAAACAAAAAATATAAAAATAAATGGAAAGATTTTGGCACTGCGATGGCGGATATGGTTCCTCTATCTCTTAAAGGAAATTCTTCTTCTAAAGTACCAAATAGTCAACGTGTTCTTGAAAGAGTTTCCAGAGGTAAGTACCGCCTATTATCACATGTCGATAATGAAGCAGCTTCCAGTGAAAATCTTTTATCTTGTGAGGCTATTAATATGTGTATCAAGATTGAGCAATATGAAATAAATGATGCAAAACAACTTCTTGGCGAAGAGTATAACAATATCAGTCAAATAATCCGCTCCGCTAAAAAGGTTACTCACGCTGATATTGTGCAGTCTTTCAAAAAAGCAGGATGGTCAACAGAAGTTCCTCTATTGGGTAGATATCGTTGCGATGCTTTCAAAAATAAAATTGGGGTTGAAGTGGAATCGGTTGATAAATCCAGCGTTGTTGACGTGTTACACCGAGATTTTTTTAGATTCATGATGTTACATCGGATGCATAAATTGAAGGTAGCAATATTGATTACTCGCATCTCTGGCGGCGAAGTAAGTCTTAAAAAGGTTAAAGATGATCTGGAAATATATGGTGAACATTATGAAACACCCCTGATGGTGTTTGGCATCTCAGAAGATAGTAATATATAAACAACATAACAAAAATCTTCAAATCGTAAACGGTAGAACTTTTTCCGGCAATTTAAAGATTTAGTGTTACAGCCGATGCTGAGAAAAATTTTTAATTATTACCATGAAGAGAGATTCAAAGACTCCGGGCTCAGACTAAAGTTGTCAGGTCCCTTCGCGGCTGATTTTTTTAAGTTTGATTTTCGATAAAATATTCCTGATCTCATCCGCAGAAACCACCGTGGTATCTCCCCAGGTAACGCCGTTTTCTGATAAACTATTGAGAGTTTCGTCAGCGATTCGGTTGAATTCCGCCGGGGATATTTTTTGCTGAATCGTTTTAAATTCTTGAGTGATTTCTTTAATGCTTTCACGGGCGTTTTGTTTTAAATAATAAAACAGCGCCTGGTTCAACAGTCGTATCGCTTTTTCAAATTCGCCCTGCACAAAATAAGCCAGACCCAGGTTGGCGCTGGTTTTCGCCGTTCCGTCAAAATCCTTTTTCTGCTCCATGATGGTGTTGGTTTTAAGAAACGCCTGAATTGCCTCGTCGATCAGATTTTGTTTCAGCAGTACCACCGCGAGATTTCCATAAATTTCAGCGATCTCCCCCAGGTCTAATTTGTCATAGGCTCGGATCGCTTTTTGATACCATTCCGCGGCTTGCCGCCATTCGCCCTTTTTCTGGTAAATAAGCCCCAGATTGTGAAAGGTATCCGCGGCGCCAGCCTGATCACCGATCGAGTCTATTTCGGTAATTGCTTTTTCGTAAAGTTCGAGCGCATCGTCCCATTCTTCATTGGATTGGCGAATCAGCGCAATGTTGGACAGCGCCATTGCCAGGCTTTTGTGATCGTTTGTTTCAGTAAAATAATCGACTGCTTTTTGATAGTTATCAATAGCTTGCTGGTATTCATTTCTTTGCTGGTACACCAGCGCCAGGTTATTATAAGTATATGCCATACTTTTCACATCATTCATAGCCTGGGCAATCTTTAACGCTTTATTAAAATACTCTTCTGCGGAATCCAGTTCGTTGCGTGTTTTATATATAATACCCAGATTTCCGTAAACCTGAATTAGTCCTTTGCTATCGTTGGTTTTTTTGAACAATGCTGTTGCAGCGTGATAGTGCTCAAGTGCATCGTTATTTTCCTGTTGACGCCGATATGTCTGAGCAATTTTAATGTGAGCGCGCGCTGCTGCTCCAGAATCGCCTGTTTGCTCACATTCCTGCACTGCTTTTTTTAGCGCTTTAACGGCGCGCTGCCAATCGCCCTTGTTTTGATGAACTTGCGCCAGATTGAGCAGGCTCTGAATAACTCCTGCTGTTTCACCGGCGGCTTCAAACCGATCATGCGCCAGTTGATAACATTCAATTGCATTGTCCATCTCCCCCAGACTCTGATAGACCAACCCCAAATTGTTATAAGAAACGGTCAACCAGCCATCAAGATTTTTCTGGCGCGCCACTTCCAACAAATGCTCCCAATTTTTGGCGGCGCTACGATAAAGTTTGTTTTCAGCAAAAAAGATCGCCAGTTGGTTAATCAATTCGGGCTCCGGCGCACGGACTTCCAACTCAACAATTTCCGGAATGGAAGCGATAATCGGTTTTGCATCACCGAAGCCCAGGTGAAAATCGAGCAGCAGGCGAGCCAGGTCGCTATCATTGATCGATTTATGTCCGGCGGCAGCCAAAATCAACCCGGCGCAGTCTTTCAAAGCCGGCATCGGTTGCGATTTGTACATGATGATCAGGGAAGAGAGAAATTTTTTCAGTTGTTCCGGCGTTGCCTCATCAAGGATGCGGTTGACCACATTTTGGATCTCTCCTCCGGAAAAGCAGTATTGAAGGGTGAGATATTCTCCCAATATTGCCGGTTTAAAGAAGATTTTGTCCTTTTGAACGTAAAAATAATTCAAACTTCTGAGCTGAATGTAAGAACGAAAGGAGTGTTTGCAAAACGGATCGCTGCGATCCAGCCCCTGAAACAGCGTCGTGCGCGCAATCAGCTCCAGCGTTTGATCCCCATACTCGCTGTAAAGATCGTTTTTGATAAGGTCAAACAACTGCTGCCGGTCGGAAATGTCGGAAAGCAGCGATGATACGTCTAAATCATTTTTTTGCTGCAATTTATTATCGATATATTCGTGGGCAACGCATAGTACATCGAGATTTCCAGCCGCAAGCCTTGCCAGCTTCTCTTTAATATCAAGCGTCAACCATTCGTCCTGGTTAAATTCCAGCATGGCTTTCAGGTCATCCATTTCCAACAACTCAAATTTCACTGTTCGCGTAATCTGAAATTCTTTTAATAATCTGGCAAAGTCATCAGCAAAGCGCGTTACCAGAATAAATTTGACGCCGGAGGAGGCGAGCTGCAGACAAAATTGAATTGCGCCTTTAGCGTCTCGGTCGGCATCATCCAGAACGATCGCCTTAGCTGATGTCGGAACTTGCTTGAATTCATCGGCTAACTTTTCTTGAACCACTGTTTTGTTTTGCCAATCGGCGAAAAAACAACTGTTCTTTTTGCTATCCCGTGCAAACTCGTAGAGCAGCTTGGTTTTTCCGCTGCCGGCCTGTCCTGAGATGATGATGAACAATACTTGATCATCTTTAAATATATCTTTGAGATGTTTTAAAACATCGACGGTGATCACCTGGCCTGCTGTGCGAATTTTCCGGACTGCCATCCAGTCGAATTTGAGCAGATTGGATTTTATTTCCTCGCGAAAAAAGTAATTTGAAAAGTCGCTGAAAATTGACGATTGCATTCTGACGTGATCCTTCTTTTTTGAAGTGTCAATGAGGGCAAACATAATCGACATCAATAAAGTATATCCCACTAATGT
>DSAU01000006.1 GCA_011046315.1 bacterium | reverse complement strand
GAATAAACAATTGACGCTCTCCACCGCCATAGCTGGCAGACAGGTGGAGGTGTGGCATATTGTTTCCGGTTCACCATAAAAAATTTGTAATAGTTCAGCACTCTTAACTAATAATGTCATTCCGGCATGTTTTTAGCCGGAATCTCCTGAATATATGTGCAAATTTATATTTAAAAGTTCTATTATTGAGATTCCGGCATTCCGCTTCGCTCCAGCCGGAATGACAGGTGAACTATTATAAAAATTTATTATTCGAAAAAATCCAATCAATCTATTATTGAAACCGTTAAAAATTATCACTAGTAAAACCATCATAAAACAAAAGCCCGGCCATTACAGCCGGGCTTTTCTGTTATTCAATCCTGTTATCTTGGTAAAATATTTTGGACTTGATGTGATTAGGGAATATTCGGATTGGTATCGCGCTCATAAGACGGAATCGGGAAGAACGGTGGATCATTTTTAATAATCGAGGTCAATCCGAAATGGCGGCAATCAGCCATTCTGCGTCCCTCAAAGAAAAATTCAACCCTTCGCTCGTGAATGATCCAATTTTTGACTTCATTGGCGTCATTGCTGGCCGGACGTGCTTCCAGCGGCGCGCCGGTGGTATCATCCAACGCAGCGGCTCGAACATTATTGATATGCCCGATGGCACCGGTCAAATCACCAGCTTGATGCTTGGCTTCGGCTTTAATCAGTTCCATTTCCTGCCAGCCCACCAGTCGAATTGGCGCGCTGAATGAGGTATATTTGAATTGTGTCCACCATTCCCGGTTACCGTCGCCACCAATTCCAGCATAGACGCATCGAATTCGTGAATCATTAGTCTGGGCATACAGCTCCCGGATTTCCGCTGAAACACTGGATTCGTTTCGGGTGATATTTGCCCAAAAGGAATAATTCCTTTCGCGATCCGAGTTGTCAGAAAAAATGGCATCAAACCGATAACCGTCGGGCACCATATTGGCATCAGCAACCGCATCATTGAGTTTGTTCATGTTGTGGTAGGCTCGTGCACGACCGGCATGGGCAGCATTCACCCAATCCCCTGCTCCGGCTGCATTTCCCACTGTAATGGCTTCGGTAAAGCGATCCACCGCGCGCTGGTAAACATCGTTCTGGGAAACCAGTGGTCCTCCGTCAAATGGTACATCACCGAATAAATCAGCCAGCACCAAATGAGTAAAACCCGAGTAAACCAATATTTGCGCCAGATGTGGAGATTTGTTAGCATCCGCGCCCAGGATTTCTTTAATCCGTCTGGCGCCATCATCGGCAACCCAACGCGCACGTGAACACGACTGCCACAGGTTATTTAATGTAATATTTTGTATGTCAATCGGTTGAGCCGGATCATCTACTTCACGCCAGGTAGGATATGAACCGACATGCTGCAATTCATCGGTAATAATACCGGAAAATGTCACCACAGATCCCAGGGTATTACCTATCGCTTGTGAAAGATCGCCGCCGGCGCCAGCGACGATTGCAGGAATAGCCGTTTCGAGATTTAAATCTTCCTCGACAATGCTTCCGGGGTTTTCAACATCAAAGATGCCGCAACCGGAAACACACAGCGACAAAGTAATTGCTAATGAAAATAGCACATACCACAAGCGTCGCCGTATCGGATTTATGAAATTACTTCTACTCATTATAATTTCCTCCAGTTTAAGTATCATTTAAAATCTTCGACATTTACCTTACTAAGCGAATTTTAGAGCTCCATACCGAATGTAAGGATAAACCGCCGAGCTTGTGGAACGGTTAAGAAATCCTGGCCCATACTCAGGTTTTGCTGACCGTCGAAATTGACTTCCGGATCCAACCCAGAGTATTTCGTAAAAATTGCTACATTACGAACGGCAAAGGTTAAATTTGCAGTACGTCCGCCCAGATATTGTCGCCAGGCTCGGGGAATCCTATAACTAATCGCGATTTCCCGTATCTTGAACCAGTCGGCATCTTCGACATAATTAGAAGCATAGGATGGATTCTTGTATTGATACTCTTCCTGAAGTTTGACGCGTTCTGCACCGGTTAAATTTGGATCAGCCAGTTTCTCCCGCAGTTCTCGCATCGGCAAATATGTATTATAAGATGGGTAAGACATAAAACGTTGGGTGTTATTATAAACGACATGTCCGGTTGCCCAATCTGCCAGTGCATAGACTCGCAAATTTCGATATAGTGTCAGGTTTACCGAGAAAGAACCCCAAAATTCTGGCATTGTCTGTCCCAGAAATTCCTCATCGTCTGAAAGTTGGGCTGAGCCAAAACCTGCTGCTTCATCGGTCGTTACACCGATCACTTTTTGTCCGAAAAAGGAGCTGATGGGATAGCCCTCTTTTACTTTACCGATGCTGCCCAGACCGAACGGCAGATCAGCAGTGCCACCCATATCCGTTACTTCATTATCAACCTTTGAAAAACTGAGATTAAAAACAGTTTCAAAATCATGAGTTCGGATAGGAATTGCCCGAAACAGCACTTCAAAACCTTTATTTTTTACTTCACCGACATTATCCAATTGCAGGGATAAGAAACCTTGTGAAGGCGGATAACGGCGCATCAATAAAGCATCTTTGGTGGTTTGGTCGAAATAGGTGAATTCAAATCCGTAACGGTCGTCAAAAAAACCGACGTCAAATCCAAATTCCATTTCATGGCTTTTTTCTGGTTTTAAATTTTCCTGACCAAGATTGCCCGGAGTAACCGCTGGAATACCAGCCAACGCCGCGATCGGACTCCAGGTTCGTTCCGCGTCGAAAGCGCCGGGTTGCTTACCGGCAGTACCATAAGCGACCCGCAATTTCATATTATTCCAGGTGGGCCAAAAATTTTCTTCGCTGATGATGTATGAAAGCCCAACTTTGGGATAATATTCTAAACCGAATTCCTCACCAAAAGCGCTGTTACCATCGGCTCTCATTCCGGCAGTGAGATAGGCTCTTTCTTTCCATCCCAATTGACCCTGGAAGAAATAGCCGGCATTTACAACTTTTTGACGATATTCCCAGCCGTCAGTTGATGCAGCCGCGCTAACGGTTTCCAGACCAGGTGCGGGAAAATCATCACCGCGAGCGGTTGCAGTATATTCAGTGTCAAAAAATCCCTGAAAACCGCCTAAAATCTGTCCTGAAAACTGTTCGGATAGCTTTTGAGTATAAGCGCTAACATAATCCAGCGTGATTCGGGTGTTTGTACGACGGTGGTTGTATTTTCGACCGTCCGGATACATGGGAAAACCAACTCGCCATGGGAAAAGCTGGGTATCTTCTTCGTTGACGACATCGATTCCTCCAGTTAACCGGTGGGTCCAGGTTCCGATCGGTCGATAATGCATCGTGAAACTACCTGTAAAGCGATGCACCATTTGTTCCGACTTGAGCTTTTCGGAAACATCAAGAGCAGTAAAAGCCTCTCCCCAGGGTCTGCCCGGTCTTGCATTGTACAGATTTGCGAGATAGGCATTTCCCATCAATCCGAAAATATTGTTATCGTTATTCGGGCGACGCAGATAGTTATTCACATAACCAGTTCTCGCTTCAAGTTTTAATCGTTCGGTGACGCTCGCATCTAAATTTGCCCGGAAGTTGACACGGCGATAGTGATTCGAGGGCAACGATCCTAATTCATTCTCATATCGTCCCGATACGTAATATGTCGTAATATCACTGCCACCGCGGATAGATCCTTCCCATGCTTCGTAAGGCGCAGTGCGAACAAGAGAGTTGGCAGGGTCTGAACCAACCTTCAGGTTAGGATATTCTTGTGCAATGTTGACGTTGGGATATTTCCGTCCCAGACTATCCAACAGTGATTGGGTGACTTTTAGTTGTCCGTAGTCAAATTCCGGTAAACGAATCCAACCGCGTTGATGCTGCAATATAAAACGAGGGGCACCTCTGGTTCCCTGTTTAGTAAAAATCTGGATCACGCCGCTGGAAGCTTCAGTTCCATAAAGTGTTGTAGCGGAAGCGCCTTTGATTACCTCAACTCGATCGATGTCACTGGGAGAAATATCATTTATTCGCGAAGGGCGTTGTCCGCCGGTAGTGAAAAACGTTTCGCCCTGGTAGTTATCAACCCGGACACCATCGATGTAGATGACAGGTTCATTGCTCATGGAAACACTGGTCATTCCACGAACCCGTAACGAGGCGCCAGAACCGGCTTGGCCGGAACTTGGTAGCGAAACCAAACCTGGTGTACGCCCCTGAAGAATCTCGGACAGACTGCTTACGGGTACATCACCCAATTCTCGCACACTCACCGTGGAAATTGTATTACCCAGAGCTCGTCGTTCTGTCTCAACTGCTGTTCCAGTGACAACAATCTCATCCATTGTTATCGCCGTAACCGAAAGCCCAAAATCCACAGTAACTGTAGCATCGACAGGAACCTCTACTTCTTTGGTTTGAGAGCGAAATCCGATAAAACGGGCTTGAAGAGAATAGGTTCCCGGCGGGACTTTGCTAATGACGTATCGACCGTTGTAGTCTGTAATGGATCCCTTTGTGGTACCCACAATAAGAACCTGGGCATAGGGAATTGGTTCTTCTTTTACAGCATCAATAACAGAGCCCCTGATTTCACCGCGTACTTGCGCCAGGCCTTTCGGAACAATGAAAATTGCCAGACACAACATCGATAACAAGAACACTGTTGTTTTGGTTAAAAAACCCTTTGTTCTCATCTGTTCCTCCTCATAAATGTGTTTAGTGTTTGACAGGGATAAAATTCCCTACAATTTAAAAAATAACATAAATCTTTATCCCATTCCATCCCCCCTTTCAGTTATTTGGTTAAAAATAATTAGTAGTTTTAAATTATTAAGGTAAGTTTTTATCATCGCCACAAGCCTCCAGAAAAAAAAATACAATAAATAATCTGATTAGCTCTGGTTACAATGCAATAGCAGAATGAATTATCTTTCAATAATTGTAGAATTTCAAGTCGTGGTATAAAGATAATAATTAATTTTAACATTGTCAAGAAAAAACGCATTTTTGCAACATTTTTTTTGTTTGGCAGCTATCGTAATAATGGATTGTTTCACAATAAATTCAAATTATATATCAATATATTTTTTTATTTCTAAATTTTGAAGTAATTCACCACAAGTAGATCGGGCTTTTTCTCCTTCTTAATGTTCCCTGACGAAATGTCGATGAATCAAAACTACATTTCTACCAATGAAATAATGGCAAATGAATCTCATCGACAATGCATCATATAAGCTTCGACAGTGTTGATGTTGGTAATCACACCGGAATCAGGGACATCAACATAACTCGTTTCATCAAGATGTTGATGAAGAACCTGACGCGGGCTTTGGGATAGCGGAGCTGTCATCAACTCACCGTAGAGCTGCTGCGGAACAATCATCGGATGGCCTGCTTTGCCATGATAGCTGGGTTTGATGATATTTGAGGATAATTTTTCAAAATGTTGATATAGTATTCGAAAGGTTTGTGGGGAGACAAGCGGAAAATCAACCGGACATAAAAAAAAGCCGCTGCTGCTAGCTTGAATTAGTTTGAGACCTATTTTGAGGGAAGAGAACATGCCCTGAGATGGATTGTTGTTTATGGCAAGCCTGAGTCCCGGGGTTAATTTTTTAATTTTGTCATGCAATTCTGCATTAGTGACCAAAATGATGGAATGAACCGCTATCCCTTTCAGATTGTCCACGATTATTTCAGTGAAAGTTTTATCATGAAAATTCAACAGTGGTTTCGCACCAAGGGATTTAACTCGCCTGCCATAGCCGCCAGCCAAAATGATCGCAGCGACGTCGCTGTGTTCGTTATTCATTTTTTTCGTTTTGGCGGTTGGTCTTTATAGGAAACATCAAAAAACACGTCTTTTTCTTTGAGCCCGCCCCAGGAATCTTTACACAATGTGATATCCAGGGTTGTTTTTTTATCGGGGAACACCAGCACTTGTTCTTTGGTCCTGAGATTAAATTTTTTAATTTTCCAGCCGGTGGAGGCATAATACTTCCCACTGATTTCGTAAATGCCCGGTTGCAACTTGAGCTTGTATAAATAATTTCTTTTGATGTTGGTAATTTCGCTCTCAGGCTCAATTTTAAAACCGTTGATAAAAAGCTCAACATAATTTCTGTAACTGCTGCTCAGGTCAGCCACATTGTTGATTCTGACGATTAGGTTGGGAAGCTGATCGGTTAAGGCATGTTGCGGCAACGGCGCTGCCGGAGAAATCTCCCAAAAGGCTTCATCGGTGGTAATCGTCCGATGTCCGGCGCAACCGGATACGATTAAAAAACCGATGGCTAAAATTAGCGCGAGCTGATTCGTTCTCATAATTTTTCCCCAAAATTTTTAAATTGGTGAATTCGGTTAATATTGACCAGAATTTGTTGATGTCGGCGCTGACAGTTTGATATTTTAGACGTTGCCCCAAGACAACTGTTTATTTATTTAATCAAATTATTCAATGCGTATCAGCAGCTTGATCTTTTGAAAATTTTCCAGACGCAGCTTAACTTGATTCAGCGGTGAAGTTAACGGCGGTATGTTCAGGTAAAATTCATTCGCACTGACAATTTCTCCGGTGCCCGCACACACCGGGCAACTGAAAAATAGCGACATGGCCAGGCCGGTTCCATCGCAAAACGGACAAGCTTCATTCACTGGCAATTGTATCGGAATAACTATTCCCCGCTGCGCTTCCTGTCTGTTTAAAATAATTTCCAGATCAAAATCAGATTGTTTAAAAATCCATTCAGCTCCTCGATAATTCCATTGCGTTGGTCTGGAAAAATGTGGATCATTTTTGCTGAAAAATGAATTCAGATTCGGTTGTTCATTTTCTAATTCCCGATCATATCGGTTTCGGCTTTCTGCATCGCCGATTTTTTCGTAGGCTTCCTGAACCTCCCGAAAATGGTTGACATCGCCGCTGTCGGGTCGATCCGGATGGTATTTCAGCGCCAATTCTCGATAAGCCTTTTTTATCGCATCCTGCGAACAATCTCGCGGAACTCCCAATACAATGTAGTAATCCTTCATTTGGCATCAATAGCTATTTTTACATATTCACCTTAGCGAGTTTGTTTTTTATTTTTTTACTATTTTAATGTGGATTTAGTTCACTCTGCATTACTTTCTTTCAATTAGAAAAAAAGAGACGCCCGGTAATTATTCCGGGCGCCTCCACATTTGTAAAAAACCCTGCTACGAAATCGAAATGGGTATTTCTTTAGGTTTGGTTTCCTCTTTTTTCGGCAGTACAACACTTAAAATACCGTCTTTGCAGCTGGCCTTAATTTTGTTGGCGTCAATTATCGTATTGAGCGTAAAACTTCTCTGAAATGATCCGTAACGTCGTTCAACCCGGTGATAATTTGAATTCTCTTCTTTTTTTTCCTCTTTCTTTTCTCCCTTGATCGTCAGATTATTTTCGGTAATATTGATTTTGATATCTTCTTTTGACATCCCGGGCACTTCAGCCGTCAGAATAAATTCATCCTTGGTTTCTTTAATATCGACCAGCGGATAGCTCGTTGAGATATCTTCCCCGCTTTGATAGGGTCGATAGAAACGATCAAGCAATCGATCCATTTGGGTTTTAAAGTTGTCAATTTCCGAATATGGTTTCCATCTAATCACAGCCATTTTAAACTCCTCCTCTCAAATTAATTAGTGAATAACTTATGAAACTGAAATTGCAATTTGTTTGGGTTTCGATTCTTCGGTTTTGGGCAATTTAATTGTTAAAACTCCGTCCTTAAAATTTGCTTTGATGTGATTTTGATCAATATTTGCGGGGATCGAAAAACTCCGTTGAAACGTTCCGTACATTCTCTCCGAACGATGTCGCCTCTCCTCTTCTTTAGCAGCGTCAGCTTTTTTCTCACCGGAAATGGTTACTGTTTTATCAGACATGCTGATTTTCACATCTTCGCGACGCAATCCTGGCAACTCGGCAGTGATGAAAAAATTATCTTTGGTTTCTTTGATATCTGCCGGTGGATACCCCGTGGAAATCTCTTCGACATCGCTGGTTGGTCTGTCTGAAAATTGATTAAATAATTCGTCAATTGCTCGATGAAGACTATCAAAGTCCATCCACGGATTATAACTTGAAAGATTCATCACAATCCCTCCTCTGATTCGTGAATGTTTATTTTGATTAATTTTTCTGGTTGTGAGTTCTGCAATGAGCTAAACAAAGTCTATGCCAATTTTGATATTTGGTTTTAATATATTAATATTTAATGGGTTAGAAAATTATGTTGTATTCTGAAAAATGGGTTTTTAGTTGGTCATTTTGACAGGGGATATTGTAAAAATTGTCATTCAATTTCGTTAAAAAAGTCATACTATCGATAATGCCCAGGACATTTATGAGAGGTTTTCAAACTCCAAATAACTGATCAAATTTTTTAAGCCGGCTTTTGGACGAGTTGATAAAGTTTCGCCTTCACAAAAACTTGAAACAGGTCGGGATCAATTTTTCCCTCATTGACTTCGTATTGCAATATTTGCAGCGCTTTTTCAACCGGCACCGCCTTTTTATACGGTCTATCCCAGGCTGTCAACGCATCATAAATATCAGCAATGACCATCATTTTAGATTGGATGGGAATTTCGGCATCAGTTAATCCGCGGGGATAACCGCTTCCATCCAATTTTTCATGGTGGGCATAGGCAATTTGTGGAATGACTTTAAGCTCTTTGGTCCAGGGGATTCTGTTCAAAAAGTTGTAGGTATGGTTAACATGGGATTCGATCTCAACTCGTTCCTCGGGGCTGAGGCTTCCCCTGACGATCGATAATCGCGACAATTCTATTTGAGTCAGCAAGTGACTGGTTTGACCATTATCCTGTATCGCGATTGCAGCTATTTGTTGGAGAATTTCTCTTCTGGATTCATTGAGCACGGTCGGTTCATTGATTTCAATGATCAACTGGAGAAATTCATCCAACTTCATCAGTTGCTGTTTGATTTCGTTGTCGAGATCATTAAAATATTCCAAGGCGCGATTTTTATCTGTCTTGAGCAGATAGTCAACCTTTTGCTGGGTGGTCTGCAATAGCTTTGCTTTTGAATAAATTTTGAAGCGATTTTTTACCGATTCCAGCTCGTGAGGAAATAATTTTTTTTCCTTGACCAGGATATTTTCCCTGACGCCGATTTTACCGAAATCGTGAAGCAAAGCAGCATAATGTATCTGTTGAATTTGATCGCGGGAGAACTGAATCTGTTTAAATTTCCCCCAGTGAATTTCATCGACCTGTTTTGCCAGTGCGGTGGATAAAGTGGCGACGCGTTCGGAATGTCCAAAAGTTGTCGGGTCCCGTTGTTCAATGGCGTGCACCGACGCCTTGATAAATCCTTCGAACAGATTTTTTATCTCTTCGTACAGCCGATTGTTCTCAATCGAAACCGCAGCCTGGCTTGCCAGAGAACTGGCTAGATCAACACATTTATCATCGAATGCCACTACTTCTTGTCGGATGATCTCCTCTGAAGTTAGCAACACTTCCCAGTTTTTTTTGCGATTGATCAACTGCAGAATTCCGATCATTTCATCTTTGTGATTTTTCATCGGGATCACTAACATCGATGTGGTGCGATAACCTACCGCTTTATCGAAAGAACGATTATGTTTAACCTGCGAATTTTTCGGTAATTTATAAACATCCGGTATATTCAGAGTTTCACCGGTGAGCGCCACATATCCTGCCAGGCTTTTCTTTTCGATGGGCATAACCGATTCGGTAAAGTCGATCGAGACCGAATCGCATTGCGCCAGTCTGAAGCGCAATTGTTTATCGGCAAAATAATCCGAATCATCTTCTTCACAGCCCTCTTTTTTTTCGATTAAATATAAGCTTCCGGCGTCTGCCAGTGTGATTTCCCGGCTCTTGAGCAAAATGGTTTCCAACAGCACATCCGGATCCCGCTCGGCAGATAGCGCAATGCCGATGTCATTCAATTCCCGCATCTCATTGGCTTGTTGATCAATCTGACGCTGTAGCGTCTGTAACTTCAGATTAATCTGTAAAAATGAGTAAGCATTCCTCAGACAGCAATCAATCTGTTTCAGGTCGCTATCATCGGTTATGAATTGAATATTCAGATTATCAGCCATAGCCCGGTTCGCATCAACTAATTCCAACACATCGGTTCCCAACCCAATAACTGCAATTTTTTTCATCTGTGGCTCGATTGCTATTGAGCTGATTTTGCCAAAAAATTGAGCGAGACCTGAATAATCACCGATGACAATGAAAAATTGAAAATTCGCAGCCAACTCGATTGCAGCTTCAGGGAGCCCCGGATGTATCACCTGAAATTTAACACCAGCACGCGAAAATGCTTTTTTAAATTCCGGAGTTATCGTTTTTGCAAGAAAAAAAATGGGAAATTTATTATCGCTCATGTTGTCTCTCCAGGTAGTCTTTTCAACTGAAGCCATTTACACGCTAATTTGCATTGATATTAATATAAAAAAGTTCATCTACAATCACAAGTCTTTTTTGTAAAAGGGAATCATGCAATTATTTAGGATTACCTTTTTTTAATCCCTTCTGCGTTATCCCCATTTTTGATGGTAACAATTATGTGTTTAAGGCTTGACAAATTGCATATTTTTGAATATATTAAGTTTGTTGGAATCAAGGTGTTGCTGAAAATTGAAAGGAGCAGTTATGAAAGCAGTCAGACCGATTACAATTTTGTGCTTATTATTAATATTATTTTTTTCCTGCGGTAAAAAAGAAAAGGATCAAGCCGCTTCAACATCAATTGGGGAGACTCGATTTTCAGCCGACAAACCCGAGTATGGCGGGACTCTGGTGCGAGCATTGAGCGGTGAACCGGTTTCTTTGCAACCGCTTTACGGATACAGCGATGGCGCTTCCTGTGAAGTTATCATTCACCTTTTCCCGCCACTAGTTCGAAAGCTCGAGGACCCTGATCGGCCAGGCTTTCCCAAATTAACTCCAGTGTTGGCAGAGTCGTGGTCATTTTCCCCGGACGGACGCGAATTGGAATTCAAATTACGGGAGAACGTGCACTGGGAAGACGGCGTTGAAGTTACCACCGAAGATGTGATTTTTACCTATCAGAAGGCAATTGATCACACAACCAAAACCATTGTGCACTATGCCTTCAGTCGCATCGACACTGTTCTGGCGCTGGATAAATACCGTTTTAAAGTATTTTATAACCAACCCTATGTTTATGCCGTGTTTCGCTGGGACATCGGTCTGTTACCAAAGCATATTTTAACCGGTAAAGACATAAACACCAATGAGTTCAACCGCAGACCCGTGGGCTATGGCATGTTTAAATTTGTCAACTGGGCCAGCAATGAACAAATTATTATCGAAGCCAATGAAAACAGCTACTGGGGCAGACCTTATTTAGATCGAATGATATTTCGCATCATTCCGGAATCAGCGGTTCAAATTCTCGAACTCAAGGCGGGAAATTTGGATTTGGTCACCCGATTGCACACCACCCAATTTGTGCGCGATCTGGTCGGGCCCGAAGTTGAGCAAAATATCAATAAATATGAGTATGAAGATACTTTCATGTACGGACTGGTGTTTAATTTGAAAGTCGATTTATTTCAGGATAAACGGATTCGTCAGGCGATTTATCACGCCATTGATAAGCAAAGCATTATTCAGGGAGTGCAACTTGGCAAAGGAAGACCCGGTTGGGGACCGATTCCGCCGGAATCCTGGGCGCATAATTCCAACATTAAAAAATATCCGCATGACCCGCAACAGGCGCTGGAATTATTAGCGTCTGCCGGCTGGAAGGATCACAACGGCGATGGATTTCTTGATCAGGACGGAAAAAACTTTGAATTTACCGCCCTCTCATTTCAAAACGAATCGGTTCAGCAGATCGTCACCATTATCCAGCAACAGCTAAAAAAAGTCGGCATTAAAATGAAAATAAAGGTGGTTGAATGGAGCGTTTATCTCAATTCGTTTGTGGCAAAGAGAAATTTTGATGTCTGTGTCACCCGCGGCGGTCAGGGGGTCATGGACCCGGATTTAGTTTTCACCTTTCATTCCAGCCAGATCCACGACACCGAATATAATTGGGCAAGCTACATTAATCCCACCGTGGACACATTGATCGAAAAGTCGCTGACCACCTTTGATGTTGATAAACGAAAACAATATTTTTTTAAAGCGCAGCAGATCATTGCAGAGGATGTACCGGTGATCTATCTCTATTTGAGAAACAGCATGCTCGCAGTCAATAAACGGGTGCAGGGTGTCAGACCCCTCCCCTCTCCGCTTGGCTTTGATCATAACCTTGACTATTGGTGGATACCAAAAATATATCAGCGTCAAAAAAAATATTAACGCTACCAACTGAGCGCTAATGAACCCGAATTATTAAGGAAAGATATGTATCGGATATTAATCATCATCTGCGTTTTGATCAACCCCATTAAACAGAATCTTGGCAATGGACAAACAATTGCATTTCAAAAAAATATGTCAGGATATTACTGCGGCGCCCAGGCAACATTTGACCTTTACAAGCCTTATGCTTCGCTGTTCATTAATCTGAAAAAAAATAACAAGCCAATTATAATTGATTCCGGCCGAGAATCTGAAATAATATCATTATTTTCCAAAAATTTTCTATCGCCAAAATTCATGCTATTACAGAGCACATTTTATCAATTATCTGCTTTGAGCAGCTATTTGGAAACGGATCATCCTTCAATTTTCAATCGATTTAACACCTATTTTGATATAAACTTAATCCGTTCAATCGGAGCGGGTTATAAAGAGCCCTATGCGTTCACGCTTTTTCTGGGCAATTCCCTTTTTCTTAGCTACAACGAATCAGATCAGCCAGGAAAACGAAAACAATCCGGCTCAGCTCTGGCTGGTTTTGCATTTAATGCAGGATTTCATAATATCCTTGACAATATTTACGTCACTGGTTTTTGGTATCAACCTGAACTGGTTTTTGTCGGAAAACTTCACGAGCCAGAACGCAGGCGAATAAGTTGGGATTTTCGACTTGGGACAAAAATAAATCGCAGTCATCTGGTTCGCGATGTTATTGTTTTTTCTGTCGAGCGAAACCACTCCAGCTATCAACCGGCGGATTGGTCATTTTTTGACAACAGCCTTTTAAAATACCGGCTCTACATTCCCACATCGTTTAGCGATAACCCGCCCTGGTCAACCTATCAATATTTCATTTATGCTAAAAAATTTCCGATTAAACTTTTCGGAAAAACCCGATTTGTTGTCATCGGCGGCGGGATATGTTGGGAATGGATTTATCATTACGACAGGCAACTTAAGCAATTTGAAGCTCAGCCATCAGGAAAAATTACCTGGCTGATTCAGCCCAACATCGAGTTTTGATCGATAATCGAACTGTTCAATGCGATAATTCTGTTTGCAATCATTACCGGAATATTTCTCGGCATGATATTCCCGCTGTTGTCGCTGATCCGAATTCTCAATCGATTATTTCAGAGATTCCATCGCGTAAAAAAAAGTGGGAAAATTTCGATCGAACCAGGCAACCAAAAGGAGCTAAACCATGTCCCGAATACAGGCAAACTTTCATCTGTACGCAGAAGACTTACCAAGAGCGATTAATTTTTATCGCCAAAATTTTGGATTCGAACATCTGGGCGATTTGGATACCAAAACCGCGCTGCAATGGGCAGCGCTCAGGGTCGAAAATGCGATTATCTGGCTGGGGAAAAACGGCGCCAACGTCGGGCTGGTGCTACTGGTCGATCAAAGTCTGGAGTCTATTATTTCGAATCTACGACAAAACAATGTCATCTTTTTCCTTCCCGAAGAAGTCGCCGCTGCGCCGGACACTGAAATTATCGTCAACACAGATTGGGGAAAACATGCCTGGTTCTTTGATTCGGAAAAAAATATCGTGATGTTGTTTGAACCAGCAACCGAATAATGTGAATTTACGGTCAGGGTTAAAATCTTAAATTTAGGAAGGAATACAGTCAAAAATTTTGGCCAAAACACAAACATCTGCTATGGGCAATTTAATTTCGCGGGTCAAAGTTTTAACTTGACTTTTCAAACAATTTGAGTTATATTTCTTACTGCAAACCACTAATATCATAATAGCACAGGTCAGAGGCAGCAATGGCTGATTCTGATGAAACAATCTTTCCCAAAAGCAAACTACTCAATCCAGTAGTAACTGTTATTTTTTCTGCATACGACTGCTACCTCGTACGCCTGATAAAAAATTCATCCTGTTTTCATTACAAACATCATCGGCTGAAGATTGGCGAGAAAGAAATTATTCAAGTATAAACCTTCTGCATTGGGAGAATGTTTGCAGCTTCTTGTTTAAAAATATTTTTTTGCAAAAGAAATTTTAAGTAAACACCGAAATCCACCGAAATCATTTTTTTCAAAATGATTTTTTCAGTGAAATTCGGTGTTTTTCGGGGTTAAATTTTGAGGCTTCGCCGCGTTAGGTAATATTCAGGATTTAGGTTTCGAAATTTTATCAGTTGGGCAGTTTCGATCCATCGAAAAAAAAATTATGGAGGATTAGCAAAATGAAAAAATTGATGTTATGGCTCGGAATAATTTTTTCATCAATTCTTTTTGCAGCACCTGCCATTCATTCCCAAATGCTGGCAAACATCACCGAAGATGTCACAACTGAATTTGGCAGCTATCATCCGATCCCGGTAGATTTTATCGCCAGGGTGCCTGATTTCACACTCAAACCGGATTTTGGTAATGTTTACAATTTTGAACAGGTAGCCTGGAATTTCAGCGCAGCGGATTCAGCATTTCTTTTCAAAAATCATTTTACCGTCAAAAAAAGCCAGCACAAACAACTTTACGACATCTATAATGTATGCACCTGGAATGGCACGCCGGTTTTTGTGACGACCGATGCCGTGCTGCATATTTATCACGTCCTGTTTGACCGGATTTTAGCGGACGTTGAACTCCGAAAATTTGTCGCTGAATTGAATTCGCTGACCGACCAATTGATTGTGGAAACAGAGACTATTTTCAATCAGTCCATCAAGCATGAGTCAAGGGAAGCCGCTCGCCGCAATCTTGCATTTTTATATGTGGCAAAAAAATTGCTGAACGGCACAGACATTACCCTTCCCCAATCAGTCGCCGCTCTGGTGGATTCAGAACTTGTACTTATTGACGAACATCAGGGTTATAAATATTCACCGATCTTTGGTAATTTTTCAGCGCTGGATTATAGCCAGCTCCAGCCCCGAGGCCATTACACCCAAAACGACACCCTTAAAGCCTTTTTCAAAACCATGATGTGGTACGGCTGGACGATCTTTACCATGGAACCGAACCTGTTTGGCGATTTAGCTTATCGACATACCCTTCAGGCATTGATGTTGACGCAACTGCTTTACCGACTCCAGATTGAGAATCAGCCTTTGCTAATAAAATGGCAATATATTTACGATCCGACTGTCTTCTTTGTCGGCAAAACCGATGACCCGAACATTCTGGATTACAAGTTAATCGCTGATCAAATTTACGGAAGCAATTTTGCATCGTTATCCCTGGATAGCCTGGCAAATAGGAATTTATTAACTGCCTTTATGACCGAAGCCCAAAAACTTCCCGAGCCGAAAATCCCCAATTGGATTTACAGAACCTTTACCACTTACAAGGGCTTCCGCTTCATGGGCCAGCGCTTTATTCCTGATTCCTACATGTTCGCTCATCTCATAGATCCCTATGTGGCGGAACGCTTATTCCCAAAAGGATTGGATGTGATGGCGATTTTGGGTTCCAGGCGCGCGTTTGCGATTCTCGATTCGCTCTACCAGGAAACCTTATATTATAATTATACCCAACAGATCGATGGCTTCAAGGCAGAATTTTCCAATTTGCCACCCGCAGCCTGGGCGCAAAATCTTTACTGGAACTGGTTGTATTGCCTGATGCCATTGTTGTACGACAAGGGCGCAGGCTATCCATTTTTTATGCAGACGCTGGCATGGGCGAATAAAGAGCTCTTGACCGCCTTGGCGTCCTGGGCAGAGCTGCGCCACGATACCATTCTTTATGCTAAACAAAGCTCGACACCCTGTTGCATTCCGCCAGGTCCGCCTCGAAATTATGTGGAGCCCAATCCCCACCTGTATGCACGACTGGCGAGCCTTGCAAAATATACCCGTGATGGATTGGAATCACGAAATTTATTGTCCCAGGAATTTAAACAAAAGCTTGACCTGTTCGAAAAGCTATTGCTGTTCTTGAAAAATATTGCCATCAAAGAGTTGGAGAATATTCCTCTGACAGACCGGGAATATGAAGATATTTATTGCTTCGGCAAGGTGATGCAGCAACTGGTCTCCGTTTTTCCGGATCCACAGGACCCGTGGAAGAGCGAAACTGATGACATGGCCGTGGTTGCTGATGTCCATACCGATTCCAACACGGAACACTGTTTGGAAGAAGGCGTGGGCTATCCACTGGAAATTTTTGTGATCGTAAACGAAGGTGGTACGATCCGCATCACCAGAGGCGCAATTTTCTCTTATTACGAATTCACCTGGCCGATTGCTGATCGACTGACCGATGAAAAATGGCGTCAGCTACTGGTCGGCGAAAATCCGCCCGAGCTGCCAGAATGGGTTTCCAACTTTATGGAAATTTCCCAACCGCAAGCTCCATTCTGGGAATATTCTCCCAATAATTTGTTTCAAGAAGAGTTTTCAGCGGTTCAAATTTCAGCGCCAGGTCTTTTGCCAAAGGAGATCAAACTGTTTCAGAATTATCCCAATCCGTTTAATACGAAGACGGTAATAGGTTATGATATTCCTGTTTCAGAGTTAGTAAAAATAGAGATATTTAATCTGCGAGGTCAGAGGGTACGGACGTTACTTAATCAGATTCAACGCCCGGGCTATTATCGAATTGTCTGGGATGGCTGCGATGATAACGGGAAGCAATTAAGCTCAGGACTGTACTTTTGTCGATTACAGGTTAAATCAATTACTCGGGTGGGAAAAATAATTTTTCAAAAATAAATAAAATTATTATTGAGGTAAGAAGATGAAACTGAAGCAATCGACTCCATGGGTGAGCTTGATAATATTTATTTTGTACCTGTTTGTAATAAATAATATTTCAAATGCCAGCAATAAAACAGATTTTCAAATCAGCACAGAACCGTCTCCATCACTGATTTTACAACAAAAGCCCCG
>DSAU01000190.1 GCA_011046315.1 bacterium | reverse complement strand
ATGCAGTAATGGGCAGCTAAAATGTAAGTTAAATTTTCAATAAAAAATTGCCATCGGCTATCAATTTACAGGGTAACTTTTTGAATAAATTTCTGTTCATTACATATTACTACCCACCAGCGGGCGGTCCTTCGGTACAGCGAATTATCCGCATTATTCAACACATGGCACAAAGTGGCTGGCAAGGCGTGGTGCTGACTGTTCGCGAGGGCGACTATACCACAGAGGATCCGGGTTTGGCGGAACGGATTCCGGCGGGAACTGATGTCTTGCGGACTGACTTTTTCGAACCGTATAAATTATATCGTCGGTTTACCGGAAAAAAGGCAGCGGATAAAATTCCGCTCGCTGTTTTGTCAGCTCATTCGAAAGCCAGCTACCGTGAGCGAATAGCCAATTTGTTTCGCGCCAATTTATTAGTTCCTGACGGAAGAATCGGATGGTATCGTTGCGGAGTGAGAACCGGTATTGAAGCGGTGCAACGCGATCCTGCAATTAAATTGGTCCTGTCGTCCGGACCACCGCATACGGTGCATTTGATCGCCCGAAAAATCGCGCAAAAAACCGGACTGCCGTTCATTGCCGATTTTCGCGACCCCTGGGTGAACATCGACTACTACACCGGCGTCAAGCGCAATCGATTGATTACTGCCCTCGACCGTCGGCTGGAGGCAAAGGTGCTTCGCAGCGCCGATGCGATAACTGTGGTGGGACCGGGTTGTCGCGACCAACTGCTGCAGAATCACAACGATATTTCGTTAAGCAAAACGCATATCATTTACAACGGCTTTGATCCGTCAATTTACCCAGCCGACAAGCCAAATCCGCCGCAAGAAAGATTTGTTATTACCTATATCGGTAATTTGCCGTTCAATCGATTTACACCTTCATTGTACCGGGCTATTTCTCAGCTAAACCAGGAAGGAAAGATAGCTCCGGATGTCTTTCAACTACATTTTTATGGTGGCATTGATGAGGCGGTCAGACGGGAACTTGCCGGTTTTAAAATTGAACCCTATCTGCATTTCCATGGCTTCGTTCCACATAATCAGGCAATTCGGGCGACAATGGAATCGTATCTGCTGCTGCTTATCATTAATGACGCGCCTACTCAAAAAGGGATTGTTCCCGGTAAAATGTTCGAATATATGGCAAGCGAACGGCCTGTGCTAGCCATCGGACCCCTGGACGGTGACGCTGCCCGAATCTATCATCGAACCGGCTCCGGTGTGTTTTTTGACTATCTGGATGAACTGGGCATTAAAACTTTTATTATGGAACAGTTTGACAATTGGAAACAGGGAAAGTGGCGCGCGGTCCGCTCGCCCGGCATCCACGATTTCAACGGCGCTGTTCAGATGAAAAAAATGAGCCAATTGTTCGACAAATTGATCGAAAAATCTGTTGCCTCAAGCTAAAATGCTTAAGACCAGTTTTCTCGAAAAATGAATCCGAAAGATAGCGACAGGTTGAATTTAGCAACAGATCGTTGTGCGGTTGAAATTTTTCATGTGGTCAAAAATCGCTTTGATTTTTTAGATATTATCATTAAATTAACCTAAGTTTGGTACGGTGGCTGCTTGATTTTAAAGTTTTATTATAATGGCAGGATGATTAATAGCAGGATAATTTAGAAGGATAATTAGAGGCAGGACAATTTATTGGCGGATAATTAATAGAAGGAGAGACTAATCATGTAAATCATCATCTTCCTATTATCCTGTCTAAAGTTTGTAGATACAACTTTTGATCTCTGTGATCAATTACGAAAATTTTTAGAAGATTTCCAAAACAAAACCATGAAAAAAAAGATCCTGTTTGTTAAAAGTTTAAATTCAACATTCATTATCAAAGATGAGAAGATTTTAAGGAAACATTTTTACGTGGAGTCATTTTTGTTCAAGCCTGGCAGTGCGCTAAGGCTGGCAACAAGTCAATTCCAGTTGTTATTTTGGTTGATGTTTAATATTCCAAAAGCCCATCTCGTCTATATTTGGTTTGCAGATTATCATTCAATCCTGCCAATAGTTATGGCGAAAGTTTTTCTCAAAAAATCTGCTATCGTTCTGGGCGGTATGGATGCAATAAAAATACCTGAAGTCAACCAGGGGGTATATCTTCGGCCGTTTCGTGGATTATGCGCCGCCCTTTCCATTCGCTTCTGTGACCTGTTAATACCATGCGATGAGTCACTAATTGAAACAGTGAACTCTTATGCAAAACAAGAGCCATTTGTCGCTGGCGTAAAACATCTCGTTAAATATTTCCGAACACCCTATATCGTAATTCCTTTTGGCTTTGATTCGAAAAAATGGAAACCGGGAACCAGGCACCGCGAGAAACTGGCATTGACAGTTGCTGTTATAAAAAATATGAACAAACTGAGACTTAAAGGGATTGATCTGTTTATGGAGGTGGCAAGCCGGTTACCCCATTATAAATTTATGATAATTGGAGCGTCAGGTTGGGCAACGGATTTTATTAATGAAAACAAGTCAGAAAATGTTACTGTAACCGGTCCGGTTAACAATGACGAGCTGGTTGAACATTACCAGCGAGCTAAAGTTTATGTCCAGCTTTCACTGTCGGAGGGACTGCCTAATGTGCTGTGCGAAGCCATGCTTTGCGGTTGTGTCCCGGTGGGTTCCGATGTCAACGGAATTCCCACTGCCATCGGCGATGCCGGATTTATTGTCAAAAAGCGCGATCTAAAGCTGGCTGTTGCAGCGGTTAAAGCGGCAATGGAATCGGAACCAGGTTTGAGTCAGGCAGCCAGGGAGCGAATGGTTCAACATTTTCGGCTGGACCAACGGGAACAAAAACTGATCACAGCCATCCACGAATTGATTAAATAGAATCGAATGAAACTGACAGAGAATGATCAGAACTAACCGAAATTTAAGGTTCAATGAATGAAAAAATCAAAGGTGTTTGTAATTGGAATTGACGGCGCTAGCTGGGATATTTTTGACAAATTGATGGAACAGGGCGTGATGCCCAATTTAAAAAATTTAGTGGAAAATTACTTTTCAACAAATCTGGAATCGACCTTGCCGCCGGTAACTGCGTCAGCCTGGGCGTCGTTTATCACCGGCATGAATCCGGATCGCCATGGTGTATATGATTTTTCGCGGCGTAAACCAGGCAGCTACCATACCACGATCAACAATGCAAAGTCGTTGAAGGGAAAAAGTCTGTGGAAAATTTTGAGCGAACAGGGTAAATCAGTTGGCGTGATAAATGTTCCGATGACCTATCCCCCGGAAGATGTCAATGGATTTATTATCCCAGGATTTCTGTCGCCGGGGGTGAGCAGCCAGCAGATGATAACCAATCCCGCAAGTCTATCCGATGAGTTGAAAGAACAGATCAGCGACTATAAAATTTTTCTGGATAAATCGCCAAGGGTCACCATCGAAACCGAAGGTGCATTGGGTTTTCTCGAAAAATGTACTGAGATCGTTGACAAACGATATGAAGCTGCTGTTTTCCTTTATGAAAATTATCAACCCGATTTTTTCATGGTACATTTTTTAGTAACCGATGTGGTTCAACATTGGATGTGGCATGTTTGGGATGAGACTCATCCGGAACATGACGCTTCAACATCAGCCGCGCTGCTAAACGCTGTTCATGAATTTTACAGCAATCTTGATGATAAATTTGGCGGTCTGCTGAAAATCGCCGGAGATGATTGTGACGTGATTTTACTCTCGGATCACGGCTTTGGGCCGCTTCAGAAGACAATCTTTATTAACCACTGGCTGCAACAAAATGGATATTTAAAATTAAATCAACAAAAAAAGCAGATGATTCAAACCATTCGCCATATCATCGCTCGAATTGATTTCCTGAACTTGCGCAATCGGGTTCTACCCAGTGGTCAAAAAAGGGTTTCGCTGGAAAAACAGCTTCAGCATGAGATGCTGATTAACTGGAAGAAAACCAGAGCGTTTGCAACACCAGCTTCCATTTACGGAAATGTCTTTTTGAATTTGAAAAACCGGGAGCCCAGAGGGACAATTGAAGATGGCGAAAAAGCCGAACTGTTGAAGAAAGAATTGAAGGAAAAGCTCGAACAAATAACTGATCCAACCACCGGCAAAAAATTAATCGCTGATGTTTTTTTTCGGGATGACATTTTTCCCAATGACAACCAGAAACTCGCTCCGGATTTATTGATTAAACCCAACGCTGGAAATGTCATTTTTAGTCAACTCACCAGCAACCGATTTCTGAGAGATAATATTGCATGGAAAGACATCACCGGAACCCATCGCGTGCAGGGAATCCTGGTGATCAAAAGCCGGAAGACAATTCGCTCAGCCGAAAGAAAAATCAACGCGCGTCTGGTTGATCTGGCGCCAACGATTTTGTATTTATTGAACAACCCAATTCCGGCGGTAATGGATGGCAAGCTGCTGGAGCCGGCATTTAAAACTGCTGTCCTTGAAGCCTCTCCGCCGGAATATGTCGGGAATAATTTTCAGGAGCTCGAATCCAATAATGGTTATACACCCGAGCAGGAGGATATCATCCGACAGCGGCTGCAGGACCTTGGATACCTTGAGTAAATTTGCAGCGATAAGTGCGATTATATTCGATCAGCTCATTCTTGATTTTATAAACTGAGGCAGCTTGATGCGGATTCCAAGTTTCATTTGAAATTGCTGAATGATGTCGCGGTCTTCGGGCTCGAAAACGCGCAACAACAACGCCAGGCATCCATAAAAAAATATAAAGATTATCGCCAGTAAAAGCACAACCAGTAATCCGACAGAGAAGAACATTGAAATGAAATAAACAATCCCGGCGGCAAGGCTGCCGGCGAGCAGAGTTTTCAAATATTTTCGATTAAACGGCTGGATGCTGTAAATGAAAAAAAGCTCGATCAGCGTCAACAGGTTGAGCACAACCAATGCCAGCGCTGAAGCCAATGCCGCGCCGATGAGCCCATATTTGGGGATTAATAAAAAGTGTAGTATTATATTAACACTGAAAGCAGCCACAGTGTTGATCAGGGTGAGCCGCGTTCTTTCCAGCGCATTGAGCGTCATGGTGGTGGGTCCAACTGCACTGTGGAAGAAAAATCCCAGGGTGAGAATCTGTAACGCTGGTGCTGCTTCAGCATATTCAACGCCGAACAGTTTCACGGTCAGGGTTTTGGCAAACAGAAAGATCACGACAAAAAGTGGCAGCGTCAACCCCATTATCCATTTAGTGGTGATGGCGTAAATACGATTGAGTTCTTTGAAATCGCCGGTCGATAGAATTGATGAAATGATAGGCATAAAAATTGTGGTAAACGATTGCAAAACTGCCGGAATCAATTGCGCCAGCGGCAGCGCTGCGTTGTAAATTCCCACGATTTCTGCTGATTTAAAATAGCCAAGCATAATCGTCGCCACCCGATCGATAATGAACCAGATCATCGACACCAGAATCAACGGCCAGGAAAAAGAGAACAACTTCCGATAGCTGGAAACGCTTTCCAGGTTTTTGCCAAAAATGGGGAATGTCTTTTGGGCAAGATACAAACCGAATCCTGCGGTAAACAGGTAGCCGAGGGGGTAGGCAAAGGCTGCGGCTTTAATTTCCAATCCCAGCATGAACAAGATGATAAACAAAGCAAGGATAAAAATGTAGCGAACAAACTGCTGGGTGTAAACAATATATTCCATTTTTTTGAAGCCGGCAAATATCGCGGAACAGATCATCATCAGGCTGTAAAATGGCACTATCACTGCGAACAGACGTAAAATTGGCGCCAAATCTGGTTTTGAGAACACATTGTTTGACAATCCGCCGCTAAAAAAAAGCAGAGCCAGTGCGGTGATAATGGCAGCAGGCAGCGAAATGCGGAAAGCTGATCGAATCACGCCGCGCACCTTTGCCTGTTTTCTGGCGGACCAAAAAAACGGAACGTAGCGATTGATGGCGGTGGGCAATCCGAATAGCGCCAGCGTGGCGGCTATTTCAACCACCGAGATGGCAAGCGAAATCAGTCCGTAACTTTCGGGGCCTAAAAAGCGGGCGATGACCATACGGATAAGATAGCCCAAAAAGCGCCCCAATATGATACCGATGAAAAATATTCCAGCACCGCGGGCTACTGATTTTAGCGCTTGATCTTTTACTGTCAATGGCGTGATCGATGATTGTATCATAGTTTTTTCCGGCATAGTGACGGCAAATATACGAGAATTATCGATCAATTCAAAGTGAAATTTTCGGCATACTGTTGCGCTGTAATTATTTGATAAAGACCCGGCGTGGATAAGTCGCAAAATTAAACACCGAAAAACACCGAGTTTTCCTGAAAAACTATCTATCGAATAAACAGATGCAATTTGTTTCGAGGCGCCCCTTTTCAGGGAACGCCTTGAAAAAACCAAACCAAAAAGGGTGAATCAAAATGGCAAAGAAGAAAAAAAAGAAATTAACGTCTGTTCAACCAAAACCTCAAAAATCTCGCACCTCTTTTTTTTCAGCGCATCCTCACTGGTCAGCGGTAATTATCCTGTTTTTACTGTTAATAATCTTTTATTATCCCATCGTATTTGAAAACAAAACATTGCTGCCTCCGGATACGCTGACAGCCAAAAGCTACAACAATTTCATCAACGATGCGCTAAAAGAAGGAACATTTCCGCTGTGGAACCCTTATATTTTTTCGGGTATGCCCTCGTTTGCCAGTTTAGCCAGCGCGCCGTTGGTCAATATAGTGGATGCCGCACTGCAGTATGCGCTGATCGGGATCAGGTACCTGATCCCGTTAACGCCGTTTATGCGAATTATTCTCAATTACGTGCTATTCGGTATGCTGGTCTATCTGCTGCTACAATCGTTTGGAGCGAATCGCTACGCCTGTTTATTTTCCGCCATCGCGGTGATGTTTATTCCCCAATATGTCGCCTTTACCGCGTTTGGCCACAACACCAAATTTTTGTCGCTGGTATTGATTCCATTAATTCTATGGTCAGTGGGCCATCTGCTGAAAAAGCGGTCGCTGCTGTTTTTTACAATTACGGCGCTGGCGCTCGGATTTCAATTGTTTCGGGCGCATGTTCAGGTCTGCTATTATACCTACCTGATGCTGGCAATTTATTTTATCTATTATGCGATCTTTGAATTTAAGCAGACAAAAAAATTTCAAAACATTGCAAAAGGATTTGGATTGTTGGCTGTTGCTGGGGTGGTAGCTTTGTTGCTTTCCTCGGTGATGTACATCTCAATTTATGAGTACTCCCACTATTCGATAAGAGGAGGAGGTGTCGGCGGCGGTCTGGATTATGATTACGCTTCCAGTTGGTCGTTTTCGCCAGCGGAAATGATAACTTTTCTCATTCCCTCATTTTTTGGTTTTGGTGGTGCCACCTATTGGGGGAAAATGCCGTTCACCGATTATCCGCTCTACATGGGAATTGTGGTGTTGTTTCTCGCCGGGCTGGCGCTGGTCATCCGTCGCGACCGTCAGGTGATCTTTTTCACCATTATCGCCGTTTTCTCATTGCTGGTCTCGTTTGGGAAACACTTTCCCGTACTCTACGACCCGATGTTCAATTTGCTGCCGTTTTTCAATAAATTCCGTGTGCCCAGCATGATCCACATTTTGCTCGATCTGTCGGTGGTAATTTTGGCGGGAATCGGTTTAAGCCACGCTATTCAGCTCAAAGATATGGCAAATTCTGATACACGCGAGGCAAAGATGCAACAGGTTCGAAACTATTTTTACGGATTCAGTTCAGTAGCAATTTTGTTGATGCTGTTTGTGGCGCTGGGAAAGAACACCCTGCTCAATTGGATGAGCAATGCTGCCCGCCAGCTCCAGCCGGCGCAACAGTTGGTGGCGCACAAAATGGCGCTGCAAGACGCAGTGGTGGTGCTTTTTCTGCTGGGGATCGCTGGTTTTTTGACGCTCTATTTTTTAAAAAACAAACTGGATGTCAGGCTGTATGCGCTGTCGCTGATGATGCTGTTGCTGGTGGATTTGTGGGTGGTCGGTTATAAAATCGTTGATCCCAAGCCCCAGGTGCAGGAAGACGCGTTTTTTCAAAAGACTGACGTGGTAAAATTTTTAGAGAATCAACCCGGAAAGTTCCGCATTTTTCCAGTCAAAGTGGGCCAACCTGGTGAAAAACCGGATAACTGGTACATGTACTTTAAGCTGGAAAATGTTTACGGCTATCACGCCGCTAAAATCAGAGATTACCAGGAGACGATGACTGCATTGCAGTTCCCGCAGAGTTATTTTTTCAAATTCCTCAAACAAGAGGGCAATCAGACCGTCATCAATCAAAACATGAATGAAGTTCCCAGAGCATTGCTGTTCGGTCACCAAAATTTTCTCAACATGCTCAACTGCCGCTATTTGATTTCCTCGTACCCGATACCGGACACTTCGTGCCAGTTGGTTTTCCGCGGCTCCCAATTTGTATTTGAAAACAAACACGCTCTGCCACGCGCCTTTTTTGTCGATGAGGCAAAGCTGGTGTCATCAGCCGACGCAATTTTCCGGCTGTTAAAGTCAGAACGATTCAATCCAGCAAAAACCGCACTGCTCGAAGAACAACCGCCCTTTGAAATTCAACTGGCGCCTGACAATAATGCAGTGCAGTTGACGTCTTACGATATTCATCACATTGCTCTCAAAGCCACGGTGGCTGCGCCGGCATTGATGGTGCTGTCAGAGGTTTACTATCCTGCGGGCTGGAAGGCGTTGGTAAATGGAAAAGAAACTAAAATTTATAAGACAAACCACATTTTGCGCTCGATCTTTCTGGAACCGGGTGAACATGATATCGAATTTGTGTTTAAACCGATGTCGTTTAAATTGGGATTAATTATCAGTTTGCTCACTTTTGCCGGGCTGATGGTGGCGCTGGTAGTTTCGCTTCGAAAACAGCGAAGGGCATGAGCAGCCCATACGCAGTGAAGCCATAAAATTAAACACAGAAAAGTACCGAAGCTCACTGAAAAAACTATTTGGAAAATAAAAATATTTCGCTGCTTTCGGTATTTATTGAAAAATTATTTTGAAAAAAATGAAGATCGAACCTGTATTATTATAGATCACCAACC
Source organism: bacterium (assembly GCA_011046315.1). Lineage (GTDB taxonomy): Bacteria > Zhuqueibacterota > Zhuqueibacteria > Thermofontimicrobiales > Thermofontimicrobiaceae > Kaytiofontadaptatus. The sequence continues at coordinate 8,161 of DSAU01000190.1, read as the reverse complement.
GATACTTTTGTGATCGTAACTTTTCAAGCGGACAGGTTATGAAAAAAATACTTTACCGTCTTTCGGATCGATTCACACTAATCTTATTTTCAGTCGCCGTTATATTAATTTTTGTGATGCTCTATTATTCGCAAAAGATCGTCCACGATCTGAGAGCGGAATCGAGGAACATCATTGAGTTTTATGCCAGGGTTCACTCCCAGGCTGCATTGCAGGAAGATGAAACATTAATCAACTTTCTCTTCGAAGAAATCATCAAACGAACAAATTTCCCGATCATTTTGACGGATGTCAATAAAAATCCGGACTACTGGGTGGGATTGCAGATCGATTCCAATGAAAAATCTGCTGAGACGGTTGAAAAAGTAAAAGCCATTGTTCGCAAGCTCGAAAAACAGATTGATCCGGTCGCCATCACCTTTCGCGATTCAGAGGGAATCGAAATCACACTGGGGTATCTGTATTTTGGAGATTCACATTTAATTACCCGGCTGATCTGGCTGCCTTATGTGGAGATTGGCGTCATCGGATTGTTCATTCTGGTGGCCCTGCTTGGATTTCGCAGTATTAAAAAAAGTGAGGAACAATTTATCTGGGTGGGATTGACCAAGGAGACGGCGCACCAGATGGGAACGCCGTTATCATCTCTGATGGGCTGGCTGGAGATTATCAAAAGCCGGAAGGAATGTGCATCGGCTGCTAAAGAACTGGCGGAAATGGAAAACGACATCAACCGTTTATCCAAGGTCTCGGCGCGTTTCTCGCAGATCGGCAGCCGCAGCAGCATTAAGAAGCAGAATTTGTTGCCCATTCTTGATGATATAATCGAATATTTCCAGCGCCGGCTGCCGCACATGGGCAAAGAGGTGAAAATCATCCGCCGAATCGAGCCGGTACCCGATGTTTATCTGAATCGTGATCTGTTCGAGTGGGTGATCGAAAATCTGATCAAAAATGCGCTTGACGCCATTGAAAAGAAAAGCGGTGTGATCGAAATCTCCACCGGACTGGTCAATGAAATGAAGTCGAGCGTATTCATCGATATTAAAGATAACGGAAAAGGCATCAGTTCTCAGCACCGGCGGATTGTGTTTAAACCAGGTTACAGCACCAAGAAACGCGGCTGGGGACTGGGACTGAACCTGGCAAAACGTATTGTCGAGGAATTTCACGACGGAAAACTGTTGATCAAAGACTCCCGAATCGGCGAAGGAACCACCATGCGGATTATTTTGAAAGGTTAAAGATCATGAAACACTCTCTGGAAATTTACCACAACAGACAACTCGTTTTTCAGAGCGATGGTAAATGGCTGCATCCGCTATTTGAATTAGAAAACTATCTGACAGAATCTGATTTCGATCCCGCTGACCTGCTGGTCAAAGATAAAATTATCGGCAGAGCAGCGGCGTTGATTTTGATCCACCTCGGCTTTCGGCGCGTTTATGCTGCTATTTTGAGCGAGCCCGGAAAAGCGGCGCTGGAGCAGCACCAGGTGCAATTTGCGTTTAAACAATTGGTTCCGCGGATTTTGTGCCGCACCGAAAGTTTGCTAAAAAATGAGAGCTCACCCGACAAAGCATACCAGATCGTATCCAACTTGAGAAAAAAGTAATCCACTTTGCCGGTGGATTGACAATTGTAATCGGAAAAGTGCAATCCGCCAAAACACAAGTTAAAAGCGAGGAGCAACTGCTGCGTTGTGGCCTCTCGTTTTACCGACACTGCCGCTTTTTGGGGAAAATTGGCTATCAACGGGAAAACATTGTCCTGTTTTTTTGATTAAGATAAAACTTCATATTGTGTCCAATATACAAAAATTTTGTTACTGTAAATTTTATTTAGAGAATATTTTTTCCAAAGCAATCTTGTAACTATTCAGCGCCGCCTGTTTCTTCATTTTTTTTTGTAGCCGCTGAAGCGGCTAAGTACTACTTAGTTTGCCTCATTCCACCATGTTGAAGCATGGTGTTAGTTCAAGGTGTTGTTGTTTGAACCAGCACCAAGATTGATCGTGGTTAATCAAAGCAGACGCTTCAGCAGCTCTAAAAAAACACGCATAGCTGAGTGGTCACGAATTCTTTAACATAAGTCTCTATAATTAAAAAGATTGCTTCGTCGCTTCGCTCCTCGCAATGACATCTACTTTTTGAATTGTTATGAGTTAATGGACAATCTGTTCACACCCTCCGTACAAAACCGATTCATTTCATACCCAGCTTTTCCAATCGCGACCGCAGATGGCGTTCGGTGATTCCCAGCAGCCGAGCCGCTGCACTCTGGTTGCCATTGGTTCGGATCAATGCTTCATTGATCATCTCATTTTCAAACGATTTCATCTTGGCGTCGTAACCATCTTCCAATTGAGTTGGATCCAGAATTGCCCGTTCGGATTTGAATTTAAGCTGTTGCGGAAGATCTTTTTGGGTAATATACTCATCCCGCGTCAATACCACCGCGCTTTCGATCATATTTTCCAACTCGCGCACATTGCCAGGAAATTGGTATTTCATTAAAAAATCAAGCGCCTCGCGGGTAATGCCTTTGATCGGTTTATTATTTTCATTTGCATATTTTTTTATAAAGTGATCGATCATCAAAGGAATGTCCAGCTTACGCCGGCGTAATGGGGGAATATAAATTGAAACCACGTTGAGCCTGAAAAAAAGGTCTTCCCGAAATTCACCCTTTTGGATCATCTGCTCTAAATTGCGATGGGTCGCTGCAATAATGCGCACATCCAGCTCCACGGTGCTATTGCTGCCCAGTCGTTCAATCTGACCAAACTGGATCGCCCGCAGCAATTTGACCTGGAGCGATAAGGGAATTTCTCCGACTTCGTCGATAAACAGGGTGCCTGTATTCGCCTGTTCGAATCTGCCGATGCGCTGCTGTATCGCCCCGGTAAAGGCTCCTTTTTCATGTCCGAATAATTCGCTTTCCAGCAAACTATCGGATAAGGCGGCTACATTTATCACCACGAACAGTGCATCCTTGCGCGGGCTGGCAAAATGGATCGCCCGGGCGATCAGCTCCTTACCGGTGCCGCTCTCGCCGCTGATAAGAACTGTGGCTTTGCTGGAGGCAACACGCGCCGCTGTATTCAACACGTTTTCCATCTCGCTGCTCTGTGAGACAATTCCTTCAAATTTAAAGCGATGCGCCAACTGTTCTTTGAGCAAACGATTTTCTGCAACCAATAGCCGTTTTTCCTGAACCCGCAAAATTAGATTTTCCAGCTCATCCAGGTCAATCGGTTTGGTCAAATAATCATAAGCCCCTGATTTCATAATATGAACCGCGTCTTCTATGTTCCCATAAGCGGTCATTACCACCACATCGATCTCCGGATTGAGTGCTTTTACCTTGTTCAAAATAGTCAACCCGTCCCATTGAGGCATGCGCAAATCTGTCAGCACCAGATCAATGGTGTTGTTATTTACGATCTCAATGGCATCCCTGCCGTTGGTGGCACTGAAAACTTCAAATTTTCGTCGCTGTAAAAAACTCTTCAGCGATAAAATTTGTGCTTCTTCATCATCGATAATCAGAATGGAAAAATTTTTAGCCACTGTCATCCTCTTTGACAAATTTCCTTTTTCTCAACTTTCGCGCTTTATTCAACTATCCTTCCGCATTGATTGGTAGTATTAGCTCGAATGCTGCTCCACGGTCACCCTGGTTTTCCACCGTAATCACACCGTTGTGCTCGTCAATGATTCGTTGAACAATGCTCAATCCAATTCCGGTACCACTTGCTTTGGTCGTAAAATACAAATTAAAAAGCTTTCCAATAATTTCCGGTGCAATACCCGGTCCGGAATCTGCGACAACAATTTTGATGGTTTTTTCATCGATTTTCTTCACTCGAATTTGAATTTTTCCGTCACGGTCGATGGCTTCAGCAGCGTTTTGAACTAAGTTCATAAAAGCCTGATACATCTGGAGCCGATCCCATTGGACTTCCCCCTCCCAATCCGATTGGATTGTCAGGGTGATCCGTTGCTGTTTGATGATGGCGGCGTATTGCTGTTTCAATTCATTCAGAATTGCTGCCAACCGGAAGCGGGAAAGCTGGATTGGCGCCGGACGGGCAAATCGAAGAAAGTTCTGGATTGTTTCATTGATTCGTCTGACTTCTTTGATAACCAACTGGGCCAACTGGTGAAATTCAGCGCTGTTTTGGCGCGGCTCAAAGTCTTTATCCAGTTGCTGAACAATGGTGCTGATAGAGTTCAGCGGATTGCGAATTTCGTGCGCCACGCCCGAAGCCAGCTCGCCCATTGCGGTCAACCGCTCTTTACGTTGAATTTGAGCTTCCAGTTTTTTTAAATCGGTAAGATCGCGCAAAACAAGAATCGTATTTTGCTGGTTTTGGGCGTCAAAAAAATTAGCCCTGGAAATTAAAAAACTTCTCGTTTCGTTTTGAATTTGGCACTCCACCTGCTCCATCGAAACTGACGACATTAACAACAGTCCACATTCTTTATCCGGCAAAATCTCATTCAATGACGAACCGACGATGGCTGAATTTTTTACTTTAAACAGAGATTGAGCCGCGTCATTGAAAATTTTAACCCGGTGCTGGTGGTCAAGTACAATGATTGCATCGCTAACATTTTGGATGATATTGGCTGAATATGTCTCAACCGTCTGGTACTGTCGGCGAAGCAGATCGTAATTTTGACGAATCATAATCAAGCTAACCACGATAAAACCGATCACCAGCAAAATAAGGCTAATAATGGCAATACGCCGGTAAATCCGCGATTTAATTTGGTTGAGCGGTTCCAGTGAAAGACCAAGCCGAAAAATACCCACCAGAAGATCATCATAATAAAAAGGGTGGTTCGCTTCAAATAGTTGCTCTTCGTTGAAATTCAGCAGGTGGGTTTTCATTACAGTGTCATTCATTACGCTTGTCAAAAAAGGGGAATCGCTGATTCGTTCCAGTTCAAGAACCGATGCAGAAGTGGCGATAATGCCGTTAGTGTCCTGCAACGCAATGTAAACAATTTCCTGGTTGTTTGCCATTTCCTTCAGCAAGACGCCAAACCCGATCTGGCGCCTGAATTCCAACAGCTCTGCCGCATCCAGTGTCATCAGAATTGCCCTGCGGTCAGTTGTTGCCAGAGCCACACCAAACTGTGTGCCGGCATGATCCTGGTTAAGGGTATAACCGAGAAACAGCGTGTCCTGCTCACCGGAAAAAAGCGGAGCTAACTGTTCTGCTGCTTCTGCCTTGCTGCGTAGATCCGCGGGCATGTTGGAATACTGCAAACTGCCGTTGGCCTCGTAAATGTCGATCCGGTGAATATTGTTTTCCGCAGCAAATTTTTTCAGTTGATCGTTGTTGATCTGTTGGTTATCAAGTAAAAATCGAAGGTAAAAACCGTTGTTCAGCAATCGATCTTCCAAAAAAATTTCCAGAAGCTCATAGGTCAGCAGTGCATTTCTTGAGGAAGTGATCACTGTCTCCAGCAGCGTATTTGCCTGTTTTTCCATTAAATCGAGCAGTTCTTTTTTGCTTTGGCGCAACTCAATCAGCGCCGAAGAGAACATCAAGGCTGCCAGAGAAATAAAAATAAAAATCAGGCTTTTGGGTTGGAGAAATTTTTTCGGCGAAAATGCTCTATCTTTCATTTCGGATCACATCTATGAAAAGACGATTAAAGCTTATTTTACCAGTCCGTTATTAATGCGTCCTTTTTTCAGGATCAGCAATGGTGAAGCCATATTCCTACACCCCACCGGCAATTAAATCTTCCAACGAAATCTGCTCGGATTTCAGATCGCGGTGAATCGTCCGCAGTGTGTCAATTTTGCCGATGTCCTGCCAGTACGATTCATTCACCGAATAGCCGCGGATTATTTGTCCGGATTCGATTAAATCCAAATATGAATCCACGATGGAAAAGCAGCCGTAACGATTTGTTTGAGAAAAAAAATTGTGCGAAATTACATGAATCCCACAGAAACCGACACGCTGGAGTTTTCCCACCGGATCTCGTTTAATCCGCTTTATGTTCTTTTGTACATCTTCATGGCCACAGATCAGATTCTGCTCATCCATCAGAAAATATCGCGAAGAGTGTCTTTGGTTAACTGCCAACGTAGCCAAAGCATTATTATCTAAATGGGACTGGTATGTTTTTTTCAAATCAATTGTAGAAAGGATATCCACATTATGGACGATAAAAGGCTGCTGGTCATTAAAAAAGAAGCTGGCATTTTTTACCGCTCCGCCGGTACCGAGAATTTCCGGTTCGAAAATGGTTTCAATCCGAATGTCAAATCGCTTTTTGTAATCGAGAAAAGCTTCGATTTCTCCGGGCAGATGGTGCAAATTTATAATTATTTCATCCACGCCGCTATTGATTAATTTACAGATGACCAACTCCAGCAGTGGAATACGACTGATGGCGATAAGCGCTTTTGGTTTTGAATCGGTAAGTGGCTTCAGACGCTTGCCAAATCCGGCAGCGAGAATCATTGCTTTCATTGCGAAATTCAGCTTATTCTAATTCAACATGACGAAGCCGAGCCTCGACCGGTCTGGATTGTAAATACTGATATAATTGCTCGGCACAATAGACAGAGCGGTGCTGTCCTCCGGTACAACCGTAGCAGACCATTAAATGGGAAAAACCGCGCTCGAGATAATTATCAATGGCTTCATCAACAATGGCTTTGCTGTGTGTAAGTAATTTTTCGACCTGAGGTTTAGCGCTAAGAAAAGCAATCACTTCAGGGTCCTTGCCAGTGAGATCAGCATACGCCGGATCCCTGCCCGGATTGGGTAAAAAACGACAGTCGAAAACAAATCCTCCCTGATTGCCCGACAGGTCTTCTGGAACTCCTGACATTTGAAATCCGAAACTGTAAATATCAACAACCAGCTTATTCATCTTCTTTACCAAATTTAATTAGTTCATGATCAGTGATCAGATTCGAATATACTTCTGTCAATGTCGGGACCAACTGAAAAATTTCCGGATTTTTTTCCAACAATAACTTTAAGTTTGCGATGGCAAAGGGAACGCTTTTAAAGAAATGTTTTTTACCTTTGACCACACTTAAATAGCCGTATGCGCCGAACGCTTGCATCATTCTGATCAGGACAAAGCCGTAATAGTATTTCATAAACCGGTCATGTTCAACCGGAATAAATTCCTGTACTTTTTGAAGATATGCCTGCACCATCTCCTGGCGAAACCACTCGGGCAAATCAGCTTTTGCATCGAACAACAGCGATGCCACATCGTATTGCAACGCACCTTTTCTGCCGGATTGGTAATCAATAAAATAGGGCAGCCTGTTTTTAATCATCACATTGCGGGATTGGAAATCGCGGTAGAGAAAATATTTGCGCTCCTCGTGCATTAAAAAGTCAATCAAAGTGTTAAAATCTTTTTCCACTGCGGCTTGATCAAGCGGTTTTTTGTAAAACACATCGAGAAAGCGATTTTTAAAATAATTCAAATCCCACGCCATGGAATGTTTCCCAAAAATCACATGTTGATAGCAAAAGGTATAATCGATCGTCATCCCGGCTTTTATCTGAAAATTCGGCAAATATTCGATGACTTGACGATACATCTCCTGGACCTCGCTGCTGAATCCAGACTGGCTTCGGATTTTCATCATCCAATCAAACAGCGTGTCATCGCCAAGGTCTTGTTCGAGATAGACGCCGTTGCGCAGATCAGAAATGTAGATTTCCGGAACGCGAAGCCCGTTCTTCCAAAAATGGTTGCTAAACTCGACAAACGCCATATTCTCATCAAAATCATTGCCGATAATTCCGATTACGGTCTGATCTCCGGAAAAAAGCCGATATATTTTTCGATCAGATCCATCGCTTCTCAATGGAACAATGGAATCTGGTAACTTGCCGTATCGCTTCTGGTGTAGCTTTGCTAATCTGTCCATTCGCTCTGTCTTTTTAAATTATCAAAACTATTACCGGGATGTTAATTTATGAAATTCAATTTAAAATTCAAAGCTTTTTTTCCGGGATTGTTCCGCAATCACAATTCAATCAAAATTAAAATCCGGATAACAGGATGTTTAAACATAGACAAGATCAATTAATTCAGATTTTTATCTTGTTAACCAAACCATGCTCGCGTAAATCATTGTCGATGACCTTATCATTATT